>JANTGA010000087.1 GCA_024763175.1 Sulfurovum sp. | reverse complement strand
CTTCCAGAGGAGCTCTGGATGGTATTGTGCTCTAGGGTTCGATGCCTGAACGCATCTCAAGTCAAACTGCCGAGCCAGATAGAGGATGGCAGGTGGCAGTCTTGAAAGAGCGATTGCACAAAGCCGGACTTTCGATCGCCGCTTTTTTGATCTATCTCGTCATGCGCTTTTTGTGGTACAGTGCCAAAAAGTCCTACCATATGCTCACACCTGTCGATGAGAAGCAGCATATCATAGCTTGCTGGCACTCTGATCTTCTGATGATTCCTGTCTATCGTTATCTCCGACCGAATCGAGCCGCTTCTGCGATCATCTCTCAGCACAAAGATGGGGAGATCGTCGCCAAGGTACTCTCCTATCTTTCGATCAAGGCCTTGAGAGGTTCAACAAGAAAGGGCGCACGAAAAGTTCTTCTTGAAGCATTTCGTGCCATCAGAGAGGGAGAAGAGGTGCAGATCTCGCCAGATGGTCCCAGGGGTCCGCGATACCATGTCAATGATGGCGCAGTTGCCCTGGCCCAAAAAGAAAATCTTCCCATTATGATCATCGGATACAGAGCAGATCGATATTGGCAGCTGAAGAGTTGGGACCGCTTTGTGATTCCCAAGCCTTTTGCAAAGATTGATTTTTATATACAGTCACTCTCTATCGAGGGTTTGGAGATCGCAGAAGCCAGTGCACTGCTGCGAGCAAAAATGCTCGAGTATGCTTTGCCTTAGGAGCCGGGGTGAGAAAACGATCAAAGGCGCTTCTGGATGATTTTTTGAACTATATCCGGGATGTACGGGGATATTCAGAAACATCAGTCATCACATATGAGATCGCGTTGCGCCAAATGCTTGAAGTGAGCGAGTATTATGAAGAGGAGGACGGTTGGACGCTGGATATCACCCCCTTTCGTCTCACCGTCACTCACAATAGCAAAAAAACGATCGCAAAAAAACTCAGCGCTATCCACTCCTATGTTGCCTATCTCAGAGAGCAAAGAGAGATACCGGTCAGATTGATCGGCGATGAGTCCGTCAAAACTCCGCAGACACTCCCCAAGCCGATCGATGAGAAGTATATCGAAGAGGTGATGAGGGATGCTGATATCCGAGAAAAACTTCTTGTGATGATGCTGTATGGGCTGGGGCTTCGGATCAGTGAGTTGAGCAGCTTGAAATTGGAAAATATTCACGATCAGTGGGTCGAGGTGCGAGGCAAAGGAGACAAGGTCAGGCAGCTTCCGCTTCTGCCTGCCATACACTCGTCGATACAATCGTATCTCGATTGCTATGCCCCCAAGCGCTATCTCTTTGAAAAAGGTGGTAAAAATATGAATCAGGCACAGTTGCGCTATCTCTTGACAAAACTTTTCAAAGCCAAAGGGTTGAAAGCCACACCGCACCAGCTTCGACACTCATTTGCTACCCATCTACTCGATCATGGTGCCAGGATCAGTGATGTCAGTGAGCTGCTGGGGCATCGTTCGATGGCAACAACGCAAGTCTATACCAAATTGGGAAACAGCCGAAAGCTCCAAGAGTATCTCAGTGCCCACCCCTTGGCTCAAAAAAGCTAAGGAGCCTCCCAAGGGAGACCACCGTAGTGCTCAGCAGGGTTATCGGCGGATCACCTCTATGCTTGCATCACGCTTCATTTTTTCAAAGTAACCCTTGACTGCATCACCTTGCTGTTCTCTTTTCCAGGCGATAGTGACCTCTTTTTTGATCTCTTCAAAAGGCTTCAGTTTCCCTTTTCCTTTGGCTAAAACCTTATAGCTTACATAAGCGCTGCCATTGTTAAATGCAGGAGTAAACTTTCCTTTTGGTGTTTGTGAAATCATTGCGAGAAGCTGTGGAGTGATATCTGTACCTTTGAGTATCCGTTTTTTGTGCTTGATACCTTTTTGTGCGCTTGGGTTACGGAGCATCTTCTGGATCTTTGCTGCTGTTGATGCACTATACTCCATGACAGTGACACTCGATGGCAGGCTGAAGAGCTGGGGATGGTTTTTGTAGAAGATTTTCAGCTCATCGCTGCTGGGATCAGCGATAGTGGGTGCTATCTTGCTTCTAAAGAATTTTTGTTTTTGAATACTCACTTTGATCTGGTCGCGAAAACTATTCCATGACTGCCTTTGCTGCTTGAGGACTTGCTGCATTTTTTTGACACTCATATTGTTTTGCTGTGCGATCAGTGTGATCCTTTTGTCGATCTCATCTTCGGAGACAGATATGCCTTTCATCGCAGCTTTTTGCAAGCGATTGTCGATCAGCATATCCTGCGCCTCTTTTTTGGAAACATGCAGCTGTCTCTGTACGGCAGCGATCTCTGCTGTGGTGATGGGTTCTCCATCCACCACGATCGCGATGGCATTGACTACTCTGGCCTGAGAGAACGATACGAGCAACACAAAGATAAAAAGCAATTTTTTCATAAGGCATTCCAATATTGATATGGGTGTATTATAGCACATTAGAGAATAAATTATTATTTTTCAAAATAAGAGAGAGAAGCAATAGTCCAGAAAGGCTGCCGATAGGCCGATGCATCTCAGTAGAATTTGGATAAAATAATGATTATTTCAGTGATCAGGGGCAGCATTGCAAACGGTAAAAGAAGAATCATTCCAATTCACCATAGAGGCCGGTAGAGCCGAGCATCACTACTGGATGGATCTCTGGCGTTATCGTGAACTCTTCTATATCCTGGCATGGCGAGATATCGCTGTACGCTATAAGCAGACGATCATCGGTGTGCTCTGGGCTGTACTGCGCCCGCTTCTGACGATGATGATCTTCGTCGTGGTGTTTGGCAAGATTGCCAAACTACCCAGTGAAGGGGTACCTTATCCCATCTTCGTCTTTGCAGCGATGCTGCCCTGGACCTTTTTTGCTACGGCATTCTCTGACGCAAGCAACTCTCTGATCGGAAATGCCAATCTCATCTCCAAGGTCTACTTCCCCCGACTGATCATCCCGGCAGCCTCTGTGATCGTCGCGGGAGTAGACTTCCTGATCTCGTTTCTGATCCTGATCGTTTTGATGATCTGGTATCAGTATATTCCCGACTGGCATATCCTGACCTTGCCATTTTTTCTGTTGTTGGCATTTTTCACTGCATTGGGTGCCGGTCTCTATATCGCAGCGCTCAATGTCAAATACAGGGATTTTCGTTTTGTGGTCCCATTCATTAGCCAGCTGGGACTCTATATCTCCCCTGTCGGCTTCAGTACGACGATCGTGCCGGAGAAGTTTCAGCTGCTCTACTATCTCAACCCGATGGTAGCGGTGATCGATGGCTTTCGCTGGGCGATCAGCGGCGGCAGGACGGCTTTCAATATGACGGAACTTACTGTCTCGATCGTGATGGTCATTTTCTTGTGTCTCATAGGTATCTATCATTTTAGAAAAACAGAGAAAAGTTTTGCGGATGTGATCTAAATGAAAAAAAATTTAGTAACAGCCAGGACAGACAGCGATTATTTAAAATTTGTTAAATCGATCAAGTATAGGATTTTAAAGTCTCAGTATGAAGCGCTCAAAAGTGTCAACAAGGAACTCATCGCTTTGTATTGGGATATTGGCAAGCAAATTGTTCACAAGCAGGATGAACTTGGTTGGGGAAAAGTGATTGTCAAAAACTTATCACAAGATTTGCAACAAGAATTTATAGGAGTCAAAGGTTTTTCTGTCCAAAATCTTTGGAGTATGCGACTATTCTATTTTGAGTACAAAGATCATCCAAAACTCCAGACACTGTCTAGAGAAATAGCATGGTCGCACAATATAGCGATTATCCAGAAGACTGAAAACGATTTAGAACGCGAATTTTATACACAAATGACCAAGCGATATGGCAGGACATATCGTGTTCTTGCGAATCATATAGAAAACAGATCGTATGAAAAGTTTTTACTTAACCAAACAAATTTTGACGAAACTGTGCCTCAAAAGTATAAAGATCAAGCGAAATTGGCTGTAAAAGATGACTATATTTTCGACTTCCTGGAGTTAGGCGAAGAGCACTCTGAATATGAATTGGAATCTGCTATAGTTAAAAACATTGGCAAGTTTTTGACGCAAATGGGTAATGATTTTACTTTTATGGGAAACCAGTACCGTTTAGAAGTTGATGATGAAGAGTACTTCATCGATCTTTTGCTTTTTCATCACCGCCTAAAGTCTCTTATAGCTGTTGAATTGAAGATCGGTAAATTTAAGCCTGAGTATGCCGGAAAGATGAACTTTTATCTCTCTGCACTTGATGACATAGTTCGATTGGAAGATGAAAACCCATCTATAGGTATTATTATTTGCAAAGGAAAAAGGAGAACGACAGTAGAGTATGCATTAAAAGACAGCAGCAAGCCAATAGGCGTCTCGACATACCGTCTTTCAGAAGAGTTGCCAAAGAAACTGGAAGCGTTTTTGCCGACTTCAGATGAGATTGTACAGCGTCTAAAAATATTTGATGTCACGGAGCTTGGCAATGCGTAACATCGCCATCAAAGTCGAAAGCCTCGGCAAAAAGTACACTATTAAGCACGAAAAGCAGGAGTCGTATAAAACCTTTCAGGATGTTCTGATCGGCAGTGGCAAAAAGATCATCACCTCACTCAACCCTTTTTCAGGACACAAAGAGCAGGACGAAACAACAGAAGAGTTCTGGGCACTTAAAGATGTGAACTTTGAGATCAACAAGGGTGATAAGGTTGGGATCATTGGTCGTAATGGCGCAGGCAAATCTACGCTACTAAAGGTATTGTCCCGTATCACTGAACCGACCACCGGAAAGATCCACATCAACGGCCGCATCGCCAGTCTTTTGGAGGTCGGTACCGGTTTTCATCCTGAGCTGACAGGCCGGGAAAATATCTATCTCAATGGCGCCATTTTGGGGATGAGTCGAGCGGAGATCAAAGCGAAGTTTGACGAGATCGTGGCGTTTGCAGAGGTGGAGAAGTTTTTAGATACACCAGTCAAGCGTTATTCCAGCGGGATGTATGTTCGTTTGGCTTTTTCAGTCGCTGCACATTTGGAACCGGAGATTTTAGTGGTGGATGAGGTTTTGGCTGTGGGGGATGTGGAGTTTCAGAAGAAGTGTTTGGGGAAGATGGGCGAGGTGAGTAAAGAGGGCAGAACGATTTTGTTTGTTAGCCACAATATGAATGCGATTGAACAGCTGTGCAATAAAAGCATCCTATTGGATAAAGGCCAAATAACATCTAGTAGCTCAGATATCAGAAGTATAGTTAAGAAATATTCTATAGGAGGAGAAAATGGACATCTTCCTACAATTTGGAAAAATATAGATAATCAGTATAGTAATCCATACTTTACACCTAAACAATTTTGGATTTCTGATGATAATAATGATTTCCTAAACAATCCTCTTCCAAACGACAAAAAGAAATATATTAATATACTCTTTAATGTAAAAGAACTTGATAAAAATCTAGAAGTAGGGGTAAGATTATATTCAGAGGAAGGTGAATTGCTCCTGGTTACTCATCAAACAGATGAAAAAGAAGCGAATTGGCCTACAATTAACATAGGAGAGAACTTGATTAGAATGGAGGTGCCTCCACGGATCTTAAATGAATATATTTATAGAATTGAGCTTGTGTGTTCACTATATAGAAAAGGCTGGATTATAGAGCCTGGGAAAAATGATATTAATATCTTTTTAAACATTAAGGGTGGAGCAAGCGATTCTCCTTATTGGGTAAAGCGTAGCAGTGTATTTTCTCCGGTCATTAAATGGAGCCAAGTTGAAGCGGAAGGAAAGAGGTGAATAGGGTGTGTATACTAAAAAAAATAAAATCAAAATTGAATCATTTTCTTAAGGTCTCATTTGAAATATTGCACAAGAAATACCTGAGAAAGAAAAAATATTATCCTTTTAATTTATATTTGTATAATCTATCGCTCCGAGGGATGGGAATACTTAATTATGAAAATTCCGAGATATCAGGCGAAAAGTTTTTATTGGAAAATCTATTAAAAAATGCCCCTAAGAAAAGTGTGATTATAGATATTGGGGCGAATATAGGTAATTACGCTAAGAAATGTATGGAAATAAATCGTAACATAACTCTTTATGCATTTGAGCCACATCCGAAGACTTTCATCTCCTTGCAAAAAAATGCAAAAGAATTTCACTTCACAGCTGTTAACCAAGGGTGCGGTGAGACAAATGATATGTTAATGATATATGATTATGCCGATAATAATGGCTCCTCGCATGCATCACTATATGAAGATGTTATTGAGAAGATTCACCAATCAAAAAAAATAGCCACACAAGTTCAAATAATTAAATTAGATGATTTTACGAGTGAGAAAAAAATACAGCATATCTATTTACTCAAAATAGATACAGAAGGCCATGAGTTAAGTGTTTTGAAGGGTGCTAAAGAATTACTGAATCATCAATCTATTGACTATATACAGTTTGAATTCAATGAGATGAATACAATAAGTAAGACTTTTTTGCGAAATTTTGCAGAAATACTTAGTAACTATAAGTTTTTTAGATTGTTACCGGACGGAATTGTTTCGATTGGAGGAGATAAAGGGTACAATTCATACTTACTTGAAATATTTGCATTCCAAAATATTATTGCGGTACGCAATGATTTGATAAATGACAATAACTTATTTTTATCATAATGTTGGGTGAATTTTAATGGCCAATCTTAGATATGCCCCAATAGTTCTTTTTGTCTATAATCGAATTTGGCATACCAGACAAACAATTGAAGCGTTACAAAAGAATGACCTTGCTCAAGAAAGTGAATTATTTATATATAGTGATGCACCAAAATATGACGCAGAGAAGGAAAATGTTGATGAGGTTAGAACTTATATAAAAACCATAAACGGATTTAAAAAAATAACTATCATTGAGCAGGAAAAGAATATGGGACTTGCGGAGTCGATCATTAATGGGGTAACTTATATTATCAATCAATACGGAAGAGTCATAGTGTTGGAAGATGACCTTGTAACCAGCCCTTTTTTTTTAAAATTTATGAATGACGCATTGAAATACTATGAAAATGAAAAAAAGGTTTGGCATATATCTGGCTGGAATTATCCTATTGGAACACTGTTTTCTTCTAAAAGATCATTTTTATGGAAGACAATGAATTGTTGGGGTTGGGCAACTTGGGCAGATCGATGGAAGTATTT
>JANTGA010000086.1 GCA_024763175.1 Sulfurovum sp. | reverse complement strand
AAAGATGAGATCGAGATACCAGAAGTTGATGGCAGTCAAGGGTGCTGCCTGCTCGACCATCGCTTCACTCCAGCCGATGGCCATCAGTTTGGTCGCTACCTCCGGAAAGAAGTTAACAACCAGCGTGCCCAGCGTGATAAAGAGCAAAAAGCGCAAAAAGATCGCCGTAGCAAAGACGCCTTTGTGCCGTGATGCGACAAAGGATGGCATAAATGCCTGAGTGAAGGCGCCCTCCGCAAAGATGCGACGAAAGAGATTGGGGAGCTTGAACGCGACGAAAAACATATCACTGTAGATCGAAGCTCCCAATGCTGATGCCATCAAGACATCACGAAAAAGCCCGGTGATTCGAGAGACAAGGATGCCGAAACTGTTGGTAAAAATAGATTTAAATTTCATTTTGTATCGTTTTTAGTAATTTTGGGGGTATTATATCGGTTTACGCTTGATGGGATGATGTGAAGTGTTGAAAAATGGAGCGGGCGAACGGGATCGAACCGTCGACCCTAACCTTGGCAAGGTTATGCTCTACCGCTGAGCTACGCCCGCACCTATTTTAAATAACGCAATAAAAGCAAAAGCTTCTCTCGCTACGCTAACGCTGAGTTTTCTTCGGCAGAAACCCCACGCACTAGTGCGTTTATGTAGTTCATTGTATGGAGCGGGAAACGAGACTCGAACTCGCGACCCTCAGCTTGGAAGGCTGACGCTCTAGCCAACTGAGCTATTCCCGCACATTTACTATTATGGTACCGCAGGGCGGATTCGAACCGCCACGCCCGAAGGCAGAAGATTTTGAGTCTACCAAGTCTACCAGTTCCATCACTGCGGCCTAGACATCGTAAAATGTGAGCAGAATATTACCCGCCGACAGCTTAAATAATGTTGAATCTATCGAATATTTGAAAAAAATACTCGATTTATTCGACTGCTTCCTTTAAAGCCTTTCCGACTTTGAATTTGACAGCGTGCTTTGGCGGAACATGAACAATCTCTCCGCTAGAGGGGATTCTCACGTCTCTCGCCGCCTTCTTGACTGTACTGAACGATCCAAAATCGATAAAACTGATACTATCTTTCTCTATGAGTAATTCTGTCAATGTTTCGAGTGCAGCCTGTATGACTTCATCCGTATCTTTTTTGGAGAGGCCGCTTTTTGATGCAACTCTTGTAATAAATTGTGCTTTCGTCATCTGTTCCTCACTTTCCTGCATTATTGTATTTTATTATATCTTAATTTTTCAACTTTGTAAATATATGGACAATCCGGTTTATATTTGTTATAATATTAAAAAATTAAAAAATAATATGACGGTACAGGAGCGTGTTTGAAAGCTATGATTATAATTAGTGCAATTGTCTTTATCTATTTGGCATTTTCCACGATCTTTTATGATACCGGATTGGCGGGCAATATCGGCATGCTGATCGGGAGTACCAATATTGAACTCTTTGGATATCTAGCCTATATCAATATCTTTCTGCTGTTTTATCCGCTCTTGCTGCTCTATCGTAAGCCTGGACGCTCTTCACGGCTTGATTTTTATGCAGGCTGGCTGCTCTTTTTTGTTTCAATGGTTGTTTTGCCTGCATTGATTTTCGATAAGTCCGGATCCGGTATGCTTTCGGCTGAGATTTCTGCATTTTTATTGCCCTATATCGGCAAGGCGGGTATGTGGCTGTTTTGGCTGATGATCATCTCTTTGTCTCTCGTGCTGATCGTAGAAGATGACTTCAGTCTGGATTTTTTTACAGAAAAGAAGCACCATGAAAAAAGTTTCCCTTTTTTGGGACTCTCTTTTAAGCCTTTGGGAAATTTGATAAAAAAACTCTTTTCCAATCCTTTCGCTCCCGCACACGATGATGTACTGGTGCCTGTAGCGGATAATGCAACTGCAAAGCGTGTCAGCCCGCCTGCAGGCAAGCGCAAGAGCGTCAGGAAAACAGGTAAAAAGCCCACAAGGCACAACCATGATTATAAAAATGCTGTCGAAAATGAGATAGACAAGGAAGAGAAGATTCTCGAAGCGAGAGAAAAAAATCTTGAAACCAAGAAGAAGCAGCCTCAAAAAGGATCATACGGGAAACCCAAAAAGGATCCAGCAATGGAGGCAATAGCAGAACTTGATCGTGAGATACCCCCTTCACATACACCCGCAACGCATGTAGAAATTGTTGATGAGCTTGAGGAGAATTCCAGAATACTCAGTGAAATCGAGAAAGGCAAGGTCGCCAAGCCAAAAAATTTCAAGCTCCCCAAAATCGACTTCTTGCAAAAAGCACCCAAATCATCCAAAAAGATAAACGAAGCAGAGGTCGATAGGAAGATCGGGGAACTGCTTGACAAGCTGGGGCGCTTCAAGATCGAGGGGGATGTTGTGAGGACTTATTCGGGTCCGCTGGTGACGACTTTTGAGTTCAAGCCGGCACCCAATGTCAAAGTTTCCAAGATTTTGAGTCTGCAGGATGACCTGGCGATGGCGTTGAGTGCAGAGACGATCCGTATCCAGGCACCGATCCCGGGACGTGATGTCGTCGGGATCGAGATACCCAATGAGACGTTCGATACGATTTTTCTGCGTGATATATTGGAGAGTGATCTCTTCAGGGGGTCCAAGTCACCACTGACGATCGCATTGGGCAAAGATATCGTCGGAAAACCTTTTATTACGGATCTCAAAAAACTTCCGCACCTGCTGATCGCCGGTACCACCGGCAGCGGTAAATCAGTCGGGATCAATGCGATGCTGCTCTCGCTGCTCTATCGCAATGATCCCGATCAGCTCAAGCTGATCTTGATCGATCCCAAGATGCTGGAGTTTTCGATCTACAATGATATCCCTCATCTGCTGACACCCGTGATCATAGAACCCAAAAAAGCGATCGCTGCTCTGGCCAATATGGTACATGAAATGGAGAGGCGCTATAAGTTGATGGCGGAAAACAGAGTCAAAAATATCAACAATTATAATGAGAAGATGAAGAAACAGGGTGGAGAAGCCCTGCCGTTCATCGTGATCGTCATCGACGAGCTGGCCGATCTGATGATGAATGGCGGCAAAGAAGTAGAGTACTCTATCGCACGTCTGGCGCAGATGGCGCGTGCGTCGGGTATCCACCTCGTCGTGGCGACTCAGCGCCCCAGTGTCGATGTCGTGACAGGACTGATCAAAGCCAATCTCCCCTCCAGACTCAGCTATCGTGTGGGGCAGCGTATCGACTCCAAAGTCATCCTTGACACGATGGGCGCAGAGAGTCTGCTGGGGAGGGGCGACGCACTCTTCACGCCTCCTGGTGCTATCGGCCTGGTGCGGCTGCATGCCCCCTGGAACAGCGAAGAGGAGATCGAAGAGGTTGTGGAGTTCCTCAAGATGCAGCGAGAACCGGAGTATGATGAAAGTTATCTTGAGGTAGGTAGCAGTGAAGGAGGTGAAGCCGGCAGTGATGGCATCGTCGATCTCGATCCTCTCTATGCCCAGGCAAAAGAGGTGATCCTCACGGACAAGAAGACATCGATCTCTTATCTGCAGCGAAAGCTGCAAATAGGATACAACAGATCGGCAAATATCATCGATCAGCTCGTGGCAAACGGTATCCTGAGTGCACCCAACAACAAAGGAAACAGAGAAATAATTTAGGGGTCAACACAGCATCATGTTGCTGCTTTTATCGTGTGGCCTGGAACCCCATAATCTATTTTGGGTATCTTTTGTAACGATCCGATACATCCAAAACAACTCTTCACTATCCCCTTATCATTCATATAAGATTCAATCACTTTTTGATATTATAAATAGCAAAACATTTTAAAATACAGGAGACTTTATGGCCTTAGTAGAAGAGTATAAAGCACATACAATTGAGCGTGAAAAACTTGGTGTTCCACCATTGGCATTAACCGCAGAGCAAACAGCAGAGCTGGTTGAATTGCTGAAGGCCGATCCTATCGTGGAAGAGGCATATCTTCTTGATCTTTTGAAAAACCATGTCAGCCCCGGTGTTGATGATGCCGCTTATGTCAAAGCAGCGTTTTTGAATGCTATCCTTGTGGGGGATGCACACTGCAAGGCGATCGACAAGGTTGACGCGATCAAAATTCTCGGCTCTATGATGGGTGGCTTCAACGTCGGTCCACTGGTCGAAGCACTCAAGAGTGAACATGTCGAAGTCGCACAAGCTGCAGCAGATGAGTTGAAAAATACGATCCTTGTTTATGATGCCTTTAATGATGTTAAAGATCTGATGGATGAAGGCAATGCATTCGCAAAAGAGGTTGTAGAGTCCTGGGCCAATGCAGAGTGGTTTACCAATAAGCCGGAGATGGAAAAAGAGATCACTGTCACTGTCTACAAGATCCCCGGTGAGACAAATACGGATGACCTTTCTCCGGCATCTGAAGCATTTACGAGAGCAGATATCCCTCTCCATGCCAACTCATTCCTTGTCAACAGAATGGAAGATCCACTCGAAACGATGAAGGCACTCAAAGAAAAAGGTCATCCACTTGCTTATGTCGGTGATGTTGTTGGTACGGGATCTTCAAGAAAATCAGGTATCAACTCCGTGCAGTGGCATATGGGTAAAGATATTCCAGGAATTCCAGGTAAGCGGACTGGTGGTGTCGTGATTGGTGACATCATTGCTCCTATCTTCTTCAATACAGCAGAAGACTCAGGATGTCTCCCTATTCAGGCACCTGTAGCGAATCTCGAGACTGGCGATGTGATTACAGTTAAGCCTTTTGAAGGTGTGATCGAAAAAGATGGTGCAGTTGTTTCTGAGTTTAGCATCGAGCCCAATACACTTCCGGATGAGATGAGAGCAGGCGGTCGTATTCCACTGATTATCGGTAAGGGCTTGACAGCTAAAGCCAGAGAAGCGCTCGGTATGGATGCCGGTGACATCTTCATGGTTCCTGCACAGCCGGAAGATAATGGCAAAGGGTATACACTTGCACAAAAAATGGTGGGCAAAGCCTGCGGTATGGAGGGTGTCAAGCCCGGTGTTTACTGTGAACCTATTGCCACGACTGTCGGTTCTCAGGATACTACAGGGCCTATGACCAGAGACGAGATCAAAGAGTTGGCAGCATTGAACTTCGGTGCGGATTTTGTACTTCAGTCCTTCTGTCACACGGCTGCCTATCCCAAGCCGGCTGATATCGATCTGCAGCATACGCTTCCGAAGTTCTGGACAGAGAGAAAAGGGTTTATCCTTAGACCGGGCGATGGTGTTATCCACTCTTGGCTGAACAGAATGTGTCTTCCAGATACTGTTGGTACGGGCGGCGACTCCCATACAAGATTCCCTATCGGTATCTCATTCCCGGCTGGTTCCGGTCTTGTTGCGTTCGCGGGTGTGACCGGTATGATGCCACTGACGATGCCAGAGTCTGTATTGGTACGCTTCAAAGGGGAGCTTCAGCCTGGTATCGTACTGCGTGACTTGGTGAATGCTATTCCTTATCAGGCCATCAAAGATGGTCTCCTGACTGTTGAGAAAAAAGGCAAAAAGAATATCTTTGCTGGTCGGGTACTTGAAATTGAAGGATTGGAAGATCTTAAGTGTGAGCAGGCGTTTGAGCTTTCAGATGCATCAGCTGAGCGTTCGGCAGCGGCTTGTACTGTTAAACTGAACAAAGAGCCAATCATTGAATACCTCAAGTCAAACATTGTACTGATAGAAGAGTTGATCGATCAGGGATATGAAGACAAAAAGACACTCCAGAGACGTGCAGACAAAATGAAAGCCTGGATCGAGAACCCTGAGCTGCTTGATGCTGATGCTGATGCTGAGTATGCGGCAGTTATCGAGATCGATATGAATGAGATCAAAGAGCCGATCCTGGCATGCCCCAATGATCCGGATGATGTCAAAACACTCACAGAGATCCATGAACAGGGACTCAGAACAGAGATCGATGAAGTATTCGTCGGTTCCTGTATGACAAATATCGGTCTCTTCAGGGCACTGGGCGAAGTCCTCAAAGGCGAAGGACAGGTACCGACAAAACTGTGGGTATGTCCTCCGACAAAAATGGATGAGCATACGCTGATCGAAGAGGGGTATTATGCTATCTTCGGTACGGCTGGAGCGAGAACAGAGATTCCTGGCTGTTCGCTCTGTATGGGTAACCAGGCGCAAGTGGGACAGGGGGCATATGTCTTCTCTACTTCTACAAGAAACTTTGATAACAGACTGGGTAAAGACTCTCAAGTCTATCTCGGCTCCGCTGAGCTCGCCGCTGTTGTTGCCCTGAAGGGTAAATTGCCAACAGCCGAGGAGTACATGGAGCTGGTGACCAAGAAGATCAAGCCTGAAATGACGGATGATGTATACAGATATCTGAATTTCAACAAAGTCTCCAAAGAAGATCTTGAGGCGATGGTCGAATAGATCTTCGCTTTTTGCAAGGCAGATATCATCTTCTGCCTTGTTCCTCCTCTTCTTTGGTTTTTCTCACTCTCTATACTTTTTCTCTTCTTCTCTTCTGGCTATACGGCGTTGCTGAGGAATATATTTTTAACCCTATGAGAGCCTAACCGATCTTTCACTTGACTGTCCGTGGAGCAGAGAGAAGGCATCTATCGTAAGCTTGCATCGCTTCCTCCTCTGTGCCATAGTGGCCAAACTGCCTCCATCCGGGATAGTAGTTATCACATCGGTCTCTGGTAAATCTGCATCCCCTATAGAGAGGTTTATGATTTTGATCAGCGCGTTTTTTGCTGCGATAACAGACGTAGTGTATTGGTTTGACCAATGATTTGATTTGATTTTCTATATGGGCTTGATTGTCCCTGTTGGGGTCGAGGTCCATCGATGCTATCCTGACTGGGCAGGTGACGGCACTTGGCTTGGGGAGGTCGGCGTCTCCCGCGGCCTTGACTTCCCAGGTGCCCTCCGGAGCATCGACGGATTCGCCGATGGTGATGCCGTCAGTTTTGAAATTGATCCGGCCATCATTTTCGACAGTGTAGATGCCACTGTCACATTCGCCATAGCAGTAGAGTCGTTTGGGCTTCGGTGAGGAGGATGGGCATTCGGAAGTTTGAAAATCGATCACCTTGCCACTCTCTCTGTCCAAGAGGAAAAAGTAGTGCGGATGGAGCCTGCTCGCTGCTCTGGGACTGGCAAGGATCAGTCTGTATCTATGGCTGTCGAGTTTGGTCGTCAGATCTCTATTGTCGATCTTGTGTGTGCGCGGATCTGTGACCGTGATCGATTTGGTGTTGATGAGTTGGTAGGAGTCTGGCGGATATTCGTAGCAGAGGTTGCCATCGCCGTAGATACTTGTCGAGAAGAGAGCGACTGAGAGAAGCGTGAGTTTTTTGATCATCATTTCTGTCTCCTGTTGAGATTTTATTGCTACGATTATAGCAAACTTGTGGCCTCC
>JANTGA010000085.1 GCA_024763175.1 Sulfurovum sp. | reverse complement strand
TGAGTCTGGGGAGCGGAAACCTGCCCACCGAAGCGAGCATCACTATCAATGCGGTCAACCGCTTCGAAAGAAAACAGACCCTGTGGCAGCTTGAAGATGAGATCAGGGACAGGCTCTCGAAGATCGAAGGCTTAAAGCGAAACGATGTGTTTGACTTCGGTGCGACGGCTCTCTCTTCCATCAAAGCGACAGTCGATACCCGCATCTACTCCTCTCAGGCCGATGGGTTGAGCGGACACTCCAAAGAGATCGCCAAAGCGATGGAAACAGTCAAAGGGCTTACTTCTGTCTCTACGAGCTGGGACAAAGACTTCAGTGAATATGTGATCGATATAGACAGGAACAAGGCATTGCGTTATGGGATCACTCCGTACAATGTTGCGATGCAGATCCCTATCAAAGGACAGGTAGCCTCGCTCAATGCCAATCTGGAGTCGATGAATACGCAATTTGTGCGTATCTACCTCAAAGACAAGTTTACCAGAAACCTCGAGACGCTCAAGCTGCTGCCGATCCATACGAAATTTGGAGATATTCCGCTCTCCCAAATCGCTTCGATCAAAAAAGAGCTGACGTATGCGAAGATCGAGCGGGACAGGATGCTCTACAGCCTTGATATCAACGGCTACAGAGCCAAACGCCCTGTTACGCATTTGACCGACGATACCCTGGAGGCACTCAAATCTATCAAGAGTGACGGCTTTATCGTGACGCAAACAGGAGATCAGGCACAGATCGATGACAGTTTCAAGCGTATGGCCAAAGCGATCGGACTTGGGATAGTCGTACTGCTTGTGGCACTGATTGCCATTTACAGGTCAGTCAGACTGGCGATCATTATGATACTGGTGATGCCGCTCTCTATGATAGGGGCAAGCTGGGGAATACTGCTCTTCAACAAGCCCAGCTGCATGCCGAGCCTTCTTGGGATACTCCTGCTTTTTGGGATTATTATCAAAAATGCGATTTTGCTCATTGACTTTTATCAGGCGAACAAGGAAAAAGGTGAAAGCAACTTCCAGAGTGCGCTTGACAGTGTGACAGTACGTTTCAGACCGGTCATGATGACAGCCTTTGCCACCATCGCAGGGATGATCCCTATCGCAATGGAAAAAGCAGTGGGACTGGAGCGGCTCTCGCCGCTTGCAGATGTGGCGATCGGGGGGCTATTGGTTGGAACACTATTGACACTGATCTATGTGCCGATGTATGCTTATATATTTGATAGAGACAAGAACAGATAAGAGTATTTTTATAAATTAATATTATATTATACGATAATTTAAAAGGAGAAAAAGAATGAAACTAAAAGCGAAAGATATCTACCGACGCAAGATCAAGGAGATCCGATTTGACTTGAGCAGAAACTATGGCTTTGTGATGACATATTTGCAGGATTTTTATGCGATGTCATACGAAAAACCACTTGAAGTAGTGGATCAATTTTTTCAAATTGGCCCCAATAATGAAGGAAGAGTTGTGTATCAATCAGCATTAAGGCGGCGGACATTATCCAGCGGCAGATCCGAAATGATAAATAAGTTCCGGCCTTTTTCATAGATATACTGCAGCTTTATACCGCATCGTGCCAGAATTTCACTCACGATATAGAGTCCCAGGCCAAAGCCCTCTTTTTTACTCTGGCCATATTCCTGGCGGAAAGGCTCGGTGTAGTGCTCCAGGGGATAGGGAAGTGCTTCTCCTTCACTGGAGATGACGAGACGCTTGTCTATGACTGAAATATTTGGATTTTTTCCGTATTTGATCGCATTGTCCAGAAGATTCTTTACGACGATCACGATCGCTTCTTTCTCTGCATAAAGCATCACATCAGGAAGATTGTCTGCTGGAATATCTTTGCAAAAAAGCCGTTCACAAGCCTCATTTACGACACTTTTCAAAGAAACGCTCTCCTTTTTTTCGGAAACTGAGGCTGCAGAGCTTATCGCCTCGATCTTGACCAGTTCCCGGAGCAGCTGAGACAGCCGGTCGAAAATTTCACCCAGCATCCTCTTGGTGCGCGGCTCCTCGCTCAGTTCGGCAAGCAGCTTTCCTTTTGTCACCGGAGTATTGAGTTCATGAAGGAGATTTTTGATAAAAAGCTCTCTGGCATGGCTCAAGCGCTGCACCTGACTGACGGAGCTGTAAAAAGCCTGGGCTATCCTGGAGACTTCATCTTCGCCGGCAACGATATCCGTATCAGTCTCCACCTTTTCCCCTCTCCCATATCGCCGTATATCCTTTTCCAGTTTTTTGAGTGGAAGGAGAGAGCGCCTGAGCGCCCAGTAGATCATACTCAGCAGGACGAAGATCGTGAGAAAAATCAGAAACGGAAAAACATATAGCTGAAATCTGCTATGGCTGGAATGGAACAGAAACATTTTCTGCGGCGTTTTCAAAAGCAGGTAGATTTCATCTCCTCTGGTGATAACTCTTTTTTGAAATTTCATCCGCCGCATACGATGCACTGTTTGTCTGGGAAAGTACTTTTTTCTTCTTAGTATCTTATTGGCAACTTTTCGGGGGACTGGCTCAAGGTCGAGACTTTTCAGGAGTTCCGGCGAAATTTCGCCAATTCGGTGATACTCCTGCATCACGATCCTGCTTTTGAGAAGAAGTGAGCCGCGCTCTTTTCTATGCAGCTGACTGCTTACAAGCAATCCGGCAATAAGGGTCACTATGATCGCTATTGCAAAAAAAAGATTGAGCTTGAAAAATATAGAGTGGCGATTCATAGATCATGAGCCTATATACTTATAGCCGACACCACGGACTGATTTGATGTATCGTGGGTGGCGGGAGTCATCACTGATCTTGTGGCGAATCCTTCCGATGATCACGTCGATACTTCTGTCACTGCTGTCCCATCGCAGCGACTCAGTGGAGTTGGCTATATATTCACGGCTGACCACTTCGCCTTTTTTCTCCAGAAGGAGAGCAAATATCTCATATTCTGCCTGGGTCAAGTCGAGCGGCTCCCCCTGGTGGAAAATCTGCATTTTGACCCTGTCCACCGAAAAGGAGGGTGATTCTGCTGATGAGGTGATGCGGCTGTATCGTTTGATCAGCGCCTGAATGCGTGCGACCAACTCCCTGGGTTCATAGGGTTTGGCCACATAATCATCTGCTCCGATTTCAAAAGCAGCAACCTTATCGCTCACATCGACCCGTGCTGTCGAGATGATGATGGGAAGTTTGGGGTAGCGTTCCTTGACGATCCTGCAGAGGTCCAAACCGTCCATTTCCGGCAGGCCCAGATCGATCAACATTAAGTCATAACGCTCCAGCTGAAGCTTTTCGAGACCCAGGCCAGGAGAGCTGACACTGAGCAGTTCGATACCGTAGCGACCCAGATACTCCTCCAGCAATTCTGTGATATCAGGGTCGTCTTCTACCATCAATACTTTAGCCATCGGCACTCCATTTCAGCCCTTCCACAAAGCCGCTTATTTTTTTAATTCTATCAGTTTTTCTCTTTGCTCCGGGGTAAGAACATCGAAGATCTTTGCCATACGATCACTCATCATTGTGAGCCTGATCTCTCTTTTTGCCTGTCGTATTTTATCTCTTGCCTCCCACTTTTGCTGCATCGTTTTTTTGAACGCTTCTTTGTCGAAACGATCCTTGCTCATAAATTGACCAAAGTCCATCTCAGGCTTTCTGTTTCTTTGTTTCATAGCCTGACGGCTTTCACGCTTGATCTCTCGAATTTTTTCTTTCTGTGTGTCACTCAGATCGAGTTGTGACATTAGCTGCTTTATCATACCGTTGTGCTTCATTTTCTGCCCGTGCATTCCTCTGCCCTGCATGCTTCCTTCTGTACCTCTCATTTCATAGCCTTTCATTCTGTGCATCCCTCTGCAATGCACCGTATCCTCGGCACTCATTTGCATTCTATGGTGCTTCATTCCTTTTTCATTCATCATTCCCATTCCTTGTTGGCCACAGCCTCCGCAGCCCATTCCATTCCCGGCATAAACTGATGCTGCCAATCCAAGTGCTGCCAGCGTGGCGATAAAACTTTTCTTTTTCATTCTAGATCCTTTTGATTTGCTTTCCCAAATAACATTTTGGGATATGAGAATGTTAAAGGATTTTTGTCAATTGCGTGTAAATTTTATGTTAACGAATGTAAACCAAAGAGTGTAATTTTTGGAGTTCTGCATATATCAAGATATATTTATGTTATAATACTATTATAGAAAGATCTGAGACTGTCTTGAAGATAAAATGCATGTTTTATCAATTTTATACTAAAGAATACCCCTAGCAATAGGCGGTACCCTGAAGGAACAATGATGCAAGTGCCAACTACAGAACAAATTGAAGCGATGGCGGTAGAAAAAATGAGCATCCGTGCAGATTATCACTGGTAACCATAGAGATGCTATGGGATTATCTGAGTTTTAACCGTTTTATTGCGCAGGATATATTGATTTTTTTCTACTACATCGGTGCGGTGCTGGTACCCGTGGTGCTCTGGTACTCGCGTAGTTACCTGATACAGAAAATTTCCCTCTTTAGGTCAGCCGATGAAAATATGAAAAATCTCTATCATATGCTGACACTCAAATACAAGATCATATTTTGGATCTTTTTTCTGCTGATGTTTCTCTTTGCGGAGATATTCTGGCGGATGATGTTTGAAATGATGATCGGGTATTTTGATATGCATGCTTATCTGTATGATTTAAGCCAAGATTCGAAGTGACCCGTTTCGGGGAAACATGCTGGTTTAGTTCATCATCAAACGAATAGGAGTATAATAACTTTAGCCATATAAAATGGAGGTGCATAATGAAAGAAGTGATCAAAAAAGAGGTGTTTTCAATCATAGATTCTATCAATGATAAAGTGATAGATATCCGGCATGACCTACATGCTCATCCGGAACTCTCCGGACAAGAGGAGCATACCAAGTATCTGGTCAAGGGAATACTGGAGATGCAGGGCTATACGATTCGTGAATTTGATGATCATTATGGCTTGATCGCTGACTTGGTGATCGATGAGAAGGCGCAGTGGGTAGCAATACGGGCAGATATGGATGCGCTGCCGATCACAGAGCAGACCGAAGAACCCTATAGCTCCAAAACTGAAGGGGTGATGCATGCTTGTGGACACGACAGTCATACTGCCATCGCCGTCGGAAGTGCGATCGCCCTGGCAGAAAAGAGAGATCGGCTTCCGGGCAATATACGCTTCATCTTTCAGCCCTCCGAAGAGAGCAAGGAAGGAGGCAGCCTTCAGATGATCGAGGGAGGCGCACTGGAGGGTATCGATGCGATTTTCGGACTGCATGCCTACCCCTACCTCACGACCGGACAGATTGGCTACAAGTATGGGGTGATGTTGGCATCGGCAGATATTTTCACGATCGAAATATTTGGCAAATCAGCCCATGGAGCCAGACCCCATGAGGGAGTCGATGCAATCCTCGTCACCGCAATGGCTGTCAACTCTATCAACCATATCGTATCCAGGAGAATCGACCCTCTCCACCCCGCAGTCATCACGATGGGAACGATCGAAGGGGGAAAAGCGGGCAACATCATCTGTGACCATGTTGTCGTACAGGGAACCGTACGCACCATCAATGAAGCCGTACGAAAAAGTATCCCGGATATGATAGAGGAGGCGATCAAGGGCATCTGCAAATCAATGGGAGCAACCTATAATTTCAGCTATGTGTACGGCCAGCCCGAGCTGATCAACGACAATGCAATGGTCGATATCCTTAAAGGCGAAGCGGAGAAGATCATCGGGCCTGAGAATTGCATCGACTTGATCGATCCGGTAATGGGAGGTGAGGATTTTTCTGAGTATCTCCAGATCGTTCCTGGTGCATTCTTCCGACTGGGGACCTGCAATACGGAGAAAAATACATGTGTGCCACAGCACAACAGTCGCTTCAATGTCGATGATGATGCACTAAAATATGGAATGAAGATATTGTCAGCATCTGCTTTGGAGTTCCTCAGCGCCAAGGAGTAGGCGATGAAAAACAGTATCTCGCTGAGACTGCCGGCTGATATGAGCAATTTTGATATCATCAAAGCCACGATGCAGCATCTTGGCAAAAAGATCAATCTCAGCAAAGACGATCTCAAAGATCTGGTCGAAGCTGCCAAGGAATTGGTAGAAAATGCTTGTCTGCATGCTTATTCGGATCAAGATGGCTTGATCGAGATCTCACTGCACTCCTTTGAACATGGTATCCGTGTCGACGTCAGAGACTGGGGTGTGCCTATGTCCCAAAAAGATGCCACCATTCTACCGATTGATCACAAAGCAAATAAAGGATTCAACCATATCTACGCACTTGTTGACAGATTTCACTACAAAAATCTAGGCAAAAGAGGCAAAAAGTTTACCATCATCAAGCGTGCAAGCCTGCCACTCAATGTCTGCGAAGCATGCAAGCAACAAACATCAAAGCCAATCGACAAAAAAGCTCTCAAGGTCCGCATCAGGGATTTTCAGAGGGGAGACGAAGAGAGTATTGCCAGATTGATTTATCGCAATTATGGACTGAGTTATGTCAAAGAGCATTTCTACTACCCCAAAAAGATTCTATCCGGCCAGGGACATGAGTTTGTCTCCATCGTCGCAGAGATACAGGAAAAGGTCATCGGTCATTTTGCATTGCTTTTGATGCCGACGAGTAATATCGCAGAGATCGGTGTCGTGGTAGTAGATCCCCGCTATAAGGGGATGGGGATTATGAATAAAATGTTCAAGCGCCTTCTTCAGAAGGCCGATGAGCTAAAACTCAGCGCTATTTTCGGCGAAGCCATCATGTATCATGTTTTCAGCCAAAAGAGCAATCTCACCCATCACTTCTGCGAAAGTGCCCTTGTTCTGGGGAAAACCCCGCGTGAAGAACGAATAGAGAGCAACAAGCTGACTGAAAGAGCCAGAAGGGGTTCTGATTTGATTGCTTATCGTTTTTTGGAGCAGAGAGACCATACACTCTACTTACCCCAAAAGTACAGTGATCAGATTTTGCGGAGTTACCAAAACTGCAAAGTCCCTCACAAACTGCTCAGAACCAGAAACGGAAAAGCGAACAGATATGCACGCTTGAGCTATCACTATAACCCTGTCGCCAGTATCGGCAAGATTATGATCCATCGCTACGGAAGGGATTTCAAATACAAATTTATCCTCCTTCTCGATCAGCTCCGGGCAAAGCACTGCGACATGATCTATGCCGATATCAACCTGGAGGAGATTCCGCAGATTGACAAGATCATCAAGCTGCTGAATGGAAGACTTTTTTTCTATTCGGGTGTACTCTTTTTGAAATATCACGATCAGGATTACCTCAGACTCCAAAACAGGCATAGCGAGATGATAGGCAAAAAAAATCTCGTCTGCTATTCGGACTATTGCCACGACTTACTTGATTATATACGCCAGGATGAGGCGGATATCAAAAAGAGTTTGAAGATGAGGGTGAAGTAGCCTATGGCTGAA
>JANTGA010000084.1 GCA_024763175.1 Sulfurovum sp. | reverse complement strand
CCCTTGGCGAGGGCTCTGAGAATACGACGCATAATCTTACCAGATCGTGTTTTAGGCAGATCAGGCACAAAGATCATCGAGTCGCAGAGGGCGATGGCACCGATCTCTTTTTTGATGATGGCATTGATCTCCTGGGCCATCTCGATCTCTTCGGAGACTGTGTCTTCACTCTTGAGAACAACATAGGCGAAGATCCCTTCCCCTTTGATAGGGTGCGGTTTTCCGACGACAGCGACAGAGGCGACATTGTCATGCTTCTTGATCGCTGCTTCTACTTCTGCGGTACCCATACGGTGTCCTGAGACATTGATGACATCATCTGTTCTACCGGTGATCGTGATGTAACCCTCTTCATCGATGATCGCACCATCACCGGTGAAATAGACAGCTTTACCGTCTTTGGTACAGTCGCCGAAGTAGGACTTGACAAATCTTTCCGGATCGTTCCAAATCGTACGGATCATACTCGGCCATGGCTTGGTGACACACATCAGACCCTGTTCTCCAGGTTCAGCAGGGTTGCCATCGACATCCAACACTTCCGCTATGATACCCGGCAGAGGGAAGGTCGCGCAAGCCGGCTTGATAGGGGTAGCGCCGGGAAGTGGAGAGATGATATGTCCGCCTGTCTCAGTCTGCCAGTAGGTATCGACCAGCGCACACTTGCCTCCTCCGATCTTTTCATAATACCACTTCCACGCAGGCGGGTCGATCGGCTCGCCGACTGTTCCGAGAACCCTCAAAGAGCTGAGATCATATTTATCCGGCTCATTCTCTCCCATCTTGTGCAAAAGCCTGATCAGGGTCGGTGCCGTGTAGAATTGATTGATCTGATACTCTTCGACCATTTGCCAGCATCGTCCCGCATCAGGATATGTCGGCACACCCTCGAACATCACCGTGGTCGCACCGGCAGCAAGCGGTCCATAGACGATATAGGTGTGTCCCGTGATCCAGCCCACATCCGCCGTACACCAGTAGGTATCATTATCTTTGAGATCAAAGACGGTTTCCATGGTCATCTGTGCCCAGAGGATATAGCCGGCACTGGAGTGCTGCACGCCTTTTGGCTTGCCTGTACTGCCGGAAGTATAGAGCAGGAAGAGCGGGTGCTCACTGTCGACGATCTCCGGTTCACATTTGACCGATTCATTTTTGATCAATTCATTGAAGGCATAATCACGACCAGGCTCCCAATGAATCTCCTCTCCATTGCGCTCAACGATACAAACTGCTTTGACACATTCACATCCCTCTTTGAGTGCATCATCCACGATAGGCTTGAGCATATAGGGCTTACCCTTTCTGAAGGCACCATCTGCAGTTACAACCAGCTTGGCCTCTGCGTCGATAACCCTGTCTCTCAACGCTTCTGAAGAGAAACCGCCGAAGACAACCGAGTGGATCGCACCGATCTTGGCACATGCCAGCATCGTGATCGCTGCTTCAGGGATCATCGGCATATAGAGTACAACTCTGTCACCCTTTTTGATATCAAACTGATTTCTGAACATATTGGCAGTTTTGTTGACCTCATAATAGAGTTCGCGATAGGTCAATACTCTCTGATCACCGTTATCTCCTTCAAAGATAATCGCCGCTTTGTTTTTCTTGGTCGCGAGATGTCTGCCGACACACTGATAGGCAATGTTGAGTTCACCGCCTTCAAACCATTTGTAGAAAGGTGCATTATCTTCATTCAGTACCCTCTCAAAAGGTTTGAACCAATCGATTTTCTCCTTGGCATAGTCGCCCCAGAAACCCTCATAGTCTTCATTTGCTTTTGCTACCAAAGCGTGATACTCATCCATACTTTTGATCGCAGCATTCTCTGATATCTCCGGGTTGGGCTGGTACAGTTCTTCTAACATTTTATTCCTTTAAAATCAATATCTTGGGATATAGTGTAGCATATTATGAAGGATTTTAGAAATAAAGAGAGAAGAATTTTATAAATAGGAGTATTTAACTCCTATTTGTTACTTTATGAAAACTTTATTCTGAATTAGACTATCTCTATCTTCTTGACGACGTCCAGGCCAAATCCGCTCAAGCCGACATATTCTGTCTCTTTACTTGTCGTCAGCAGGTTGATATTTTTGATACTGAGGTCTTTGAGTATCTGCGCCCCGACGCCAAACTCTCTGGCTTGTTCGCTTGAGATAACCTTGGTATCCAAAAACACCAATACTCCGCCATTTTGCTTGAGGTATTCGAGCGATTTTGTCATCGCATCAAAACGTTTCGGATGGAGTATCAGATCGATATCGCGTCCGATATTATGAAATCTGACATTGGAGGTCTCGTGTATCTTATAGAAGAGGATTGCCTTGTGAATGCGTCCGATATGATCTTCATAGCAAAGTTCCGTCACCTTAGCACCCATCACTTCGATCTCCTCTTCACTGATACGCTTTACCAGCTTTTCATTGGCGAGTCGATACTCCACGATATCAGAGATATAGACGATAGGCATTCGGTATTTTTCCGAAAAGATCTCCAGATCATCTCTCCTCGCCATCGCTCCGTCATCTTTGATGATTTCACAGATCACACCCACAGGTGCCAACCCTGCCAATTTGCAGAGATCGACAGAACCCTCTGTATGCCCGGTACGCACCAATACTCCACCCTCTTTGGCAATCAGCGGAAAAATATGCCCCGGTCGTACGAAGTCATCTGTACTGGTCACGGGGTTGGCCAGCTTGCTGATACAGTCATTCCTCTCTGCAGCCGAAATCCCTGTCGTAGCCGTAGTCGAATCGATCGAAACAGTAAAGGCTGTTTCATGGTTGGAGACATTGTTTCTGACCATCGGCATCAGATCAAGTTTTTGCGCCAGTGTTTTGGTGATAGGCGTACAGATCAGCCCCCTGGCCTCTTTCGCCATGAAATTCACCAATTCCGGTGTACTGAATGTCGCCGCATAGACTAGATCACCCTCATTTTCGCGATCCTCATCATCCATCATGATGACCATCTTCCCCTGTTTGATCTCTTCTATTGCTTTCTCGACACGCTCTATCGCTTCACTTGGCATTCATTTCCCCTATATTAATGTTATAGTCACCGTATTATACCACCATCCGCTTCATCTCTTCAAAACCTTTTTTTAAAAATTTTAAAATATTTTCCAAAAACCCTTGACAAGCAAATAATTTTGAGCTATAATGCCGTCCACATAAGCAATTGCTTATCAAGCATTGGGGCGTCGCCAAGCGGTAAGGCACTGGTTTTTGGTACCAGTATTCGGGGGTTCGAATCCCTCCGCCCCATCCACTTGGATTTTCGAATCCTTCTTTCAATTGTCGCGGGATAGAGCAGTTTGGTAGCTCGTCGGGCTCATAACCCGAAGGTCGCTGGTTCAAATCCGGCTCCCGCAACCAAACAAATTTCTACTAAATCATACTTTAAAAAACATCTCACACTATAGATTCTCATATCTTATTTTATACATATCGATCAACGCATTATAGTTTCCATTGTCAGCCATTTTTAGTGCTTGAATGTATTGTGCTCTCTTGGGGTTTTCTTTTGCAAGTGCGTTTTCCTGCCATTTTACAGGCATCAGTCCATTTTGCCTGAGATAGATATTTGCCAACATTCTTGACCATCTGCCGTTTCCATTTTGAAAAGGATGAATCTGTACCGCCCTGTGATGTATGCGTGCCGCTGTCTCTGTCGCATCATAGGTTTGATGCTTATCCCAATATGCTATATCATCGACCAGCTTTTTTAACTCCATAGAGACCAAATAAGCTTTTATTCCTATGGAGAGCTCACCTTGCCTCAATTTACCTGCCCAGTCCCAAACATTACCAAACATCTCTTCGTGGAGTTGCAATAACCATTCATAAGAAAATGGTGCCTCTTTTTTACTTGGTGGAGCAGAAAGATACTTCAGGGTTGCATTGGCAATATTGAGGGCTTCTTCATTGTAGATCTCCCTGAGCATATAGACCTTGGATTTTGAGAGCTTCAATCCTGACACATCATCAAGTGGAGTAGCATCTTCTATAAGCTTTGTGCTATCTATCATTTAAACAACCCAGAGACTATTTCGATAGGAACCTGTGAGAAACTCTTCTTTGAACTTATCTATCATTATATTCAGGCTATCTTCTTCCAGTCCCTGCATTTCAAGGGCTGATGTTCCTTGAACCAATGATGCCATAAAGATAGCCTTTTGAGTAGCACGCTGTTTTTTCAGCTCATTGAGTGATATGGTTTTATTCCCTGCAAAATCAAGCCCTAGAGTATTAGTGATGCTTTCAACAGTGCTGAGTTTTACATCTGCACCAGAAAGAAATCGATTGACAGTTCTAACACCATTATGACTTAACTTGGCAAGATTTTCAATCGTTATACCCAGTGTTTCTTTTCTAGCTTTTACTTTTTGCACCAATTCAAGTCTAGTCATTCTATCTCCTTTGAATTATTATGCCATAAGTGGCATATAAAAGTAAAGATTTACTTGAAATTCTTTCAAAGTTGAACTTCCCCCTCCTAAAAGAGATTTTTGTGCCATTTCGACCACTTTTGAGAAATTTAACGATTCGAGGGGTTGGCTATATTGGTTTTCTATAGCTTTTCATAATCATCACGAACCACTCCCGCTCCATATCGTTTTTCCAGTCGTTTGACGATGAAATGTCCCTCTGCCATCTCCTGGAAGTGGTGGATGAACATCAGGTTGATCGTGGCGCCGCCTGCTGCGCCGAGTATGGGGAGGGATTGGGCGATGAGTTTTTCGGAGACGGTGATGCCGAAGCGTGAGGCGATGGTGTTGATGAGTTTGATGAGGATCGGCATCTGGCCTCTGGAGACCGCTTCTTTGATCGCTTTGGCGCTCATGTGCTGTACCGCCTGAAGTGCTGCGTGCATCTCGTAGGCCATCGCGGATCTCGCGGCGAAGTAGGCGCTCTCTCCTGCGTCATCATCACGGCTCCTGTCGCTCCCCAGCGCAAAGACTTCCAGGCAGGAGAGGCGAGTCCCGATATCAGAGAGATCCTCCCCCTGGTTTCGGGCGATATCAGCGATACTGCGCAGCATCACGGTCGTAGAGAGAGGAAGCTCTATGGCAAGAGCAGGCAAGCCGAAGAAACCGCCCACAGCCCCGCTGCTGCCGACCATGAGCTTATGCGTCAGATTTGATGAAGTGTTCTGATCCTTGCCATTGAGTGAACCGACTGCAACGCTGAGCGCACTCTGCAGGGCCTTGGATGTCGCACTATTGAGTGTCTCCGAATCTATCTTCTCCAGCGCGAACTCGACAGGCCTGCCGATATAGTTGGCTGCCTTGATCGCAAAGGAAGGATTTTCGAGTAGACTTTTTGCTCTGCCCAAGTCATCGATCTCTCCGCTTGTCATGATCATCTTTGCCTCCTGTACTTATTTGTTTAATTATAGCCAATTTTCCTCTTCTGAAATGACGCCTTTTATAATGAAGCGTCGTTTACAAATGGTATAACTACTCATGTTATTTTATCGAAACAAAGGAGAAAAAAATGAAACTGTTTCATTCAATATTTTTGGTTCTGGTTTTTTTGATTTCACCGGTTCTGCTCAGTGCCGGGTCCTCTCACGCGCATCTGGAAGTCATCGAGCGCTACAGCAAGCCCGATACCCGCGGCTCCATCTGGTATGATGGGACCGATGTCTTCCTGGCAGGTCATGGGAGCGGATTGTGGACGATCGGGAAGTGCGGGACAAACCCCCACTATCCGAGTGACGATAAGGGTCTATGGGATCTCTGGGTAGAAGACAACTATATCTATGGCGTCGGCGAAAAGGGCGGATTTTATATCTATGACAAGTCCAAAGACAATCAAGTCATCGGTCAAGTGGATACACTGGATGGCATTGGTGTCTATGTGATCGGAAATTATGCCTATGCTATCTATGGTACAGAAAAAATCGATGATGACGGCGTGGCCAATGATGTGAAAAAAACAGGCTTATCCATCATCGATATCGCCTCCAAAACAAATCCGACTCGCGTAGGAGAGAAAGCGTTTGAAAGAACTGCTTTTTCTCAGATTCGCGGCAATAGCCTCAATGGGGACGGATCAGCCTATGGACCGGGAAGCCATCTCTACGCCACAACAGTAGATGGAAAACTCATTCGTTTTACCGTCAAGGCAAATGGTGCTTTGGAAAAAAAGAGTGGGGATGACCTCCGTATTTTTGGAGACGATGAGCACAAGATCGAAGGGCGTAAACTCTTCGTCGACAGCAAAGGCAATACCGACACCATCTACGTCAACAGCCTTCGAGGCGAACTGGCGATCGTCACCGCTACAGATGGAGAGAAAATGACCAAGGTGGGCTCCTGGTCCAGCATCACAGATCATGGAGACGACCATGGCCAAGGCTCCAGATGGCCTGCATCCGGCGGCGTTTTCGTCACAGATTTTCAGCAAAAGTCAGGCAATAAAAAGTTTGCACTGATCACCGCTGCCGATGGCAATGGCAAGGGAGCACTCTACTGGCTCGACGTCACTGATCCTTCGGCGATCACCCTGGTCGATGATTTTTGCGACAGTGGCAAGGATGGCTGTGAAGGAAACGCCGATTATGGATTCAATAATATCTGGATCAATGGCTATGAAGTCTATATGGGGGCCCACGACGGCTATGTGATACTGGGACTCTTCGGACTGGATATCGACCTGAGGAAGCAGGAGCCCGACGGCAGCTTCAGTGGTGAAGGTATCGGTATCATCGATCTGGACTATGTCGAAGTGGCAGAGGGAACGTCCAAAGAGTATACGATCAAAGTTGTCAACTATAATGACAAATATGACCTCAATGCCAAATTGACTTCGACGCAGCCTGCTGCCGGATGGAAATATACCTTTACGCGACTGTCAGACGGTACAGATATCACCGATGCGATAGAGAGCCCATCCGGCTATATCTCTGAAATGCTCTCACCCGATGAGTTTTTTTGGTCAAGCTGAAAGTAGAAGCGCTCACCGGCGTCGCGAACGATAGTCAGCTGGAGATCAAAGGCTCCTATAATGGGTCGGGTGACGAGTGCGGCAAATACGGGCAAGTCGATCTCCTCAAAGGCACCTTTGTCCCCTCCGGTACCACTCCCGCAATGACACAAACTTCCGGCCCCTACGATGCCTGGGATATTTTCAGGGGAGATACCGACGGCGACGGAAAGATAGATGATATCAATATCTCCAGCAAGATCGCCGGCAAAAGTTTCGATCTGACACTCGGCCTCCTGGATGAAAAAGGAATCAAAGCCAACAAAGACAGTACGATCTATTATGGACTCTATAGCGGCTCCTATCTGATAGATGGCAGTACCGGAAGCTTCAGAGGAGATAGCAAAAGCACGACAGCTACCTTCACTGTTTCTGACGTTTACCGTACCGTCAAAGCTGGGTTCAAATTTTGCGCCAAAGGTCATACGGATGACAAAACAGGGAGCTTTATCTATGAAGTCGCAAAAGATTCGGACTGCAAAAAGAGTGAGCTCCTGGAGTGTCTCACTGATACCGGTGCTGAAGCACGCTGGAACCTCTGTTTCAACACTGACGCTTTCACCGTCCGCCCGGATCGTTTCAAGATCGAGCTTCCCGTGGCAGAAGAGAGCGAACTTCTCCGATCAGCTCAGGAGTACAATCTCACTGTCACAGCACTCGATGCCGCCGGGAACAGGAGTGCCGACTACAACCAAACCAAAGGCAGCCTCACACTCGAACAGAAGCTGATACTGCGAAATGGCAGCTATGACGATAGCAAGCTGCTGCGTGGAGAGCTCGAATTTTCGGCAGATGATTTCAATATCAGTGAGGGCATTACACTTGCAGAGGGCAG
>JANTGA010000083.1 GCA_024763175.1 Sulfurovum sp. | reverse complement strand
TGGAGTATTTGCTAGTGGAATGCCCTATTTGTGGGATTTTAGTCTCTGGAATTAGCTGAAAATGGTGGGTTTGTTTTGTGGGGGTGTCGAAGTTGGGATAAGGGGCACCCCTACGGGTGAGGTGTAGTTTCCGTTTGATTCATAATGTGCAAAGAGAGCATGCACATTCCTGAGGTCAAAACGGTTTATCTATTGAAGTTGTTGGATGTAGGTGTCTATCAGATTTTGAGGGAAGTTTGCAAGTATACTATCATAAACGATCCCCCCATCTCTTGAGAGTATCATTAAGTAAGGAACAGCTTCGAGATTGTATCCGGTCAAGTCACGGATATAGGCAAACATATTTCCTGTATTTGCTTTAGGGATGGTGATGTATTGCTGCTGTCCGGCATTATTTAAAGTACCATAACTTTCTAGTGCAATAACCACAACATCATTTGGATATTGTGCCTGCAATCTATTGTATAGCGGAATTGATGCTACACAGTCAGGGCATGTGTCTCCATAAACTTCAAGAAGAACAATTTTTCCTTCATATCCTTCAAAGACAAATCCATTGGCAGTTTTGTTGACTTTTATCACTTCTCCTGTTGTGCTTGTGATAGTTGTCGAATTCACTGCCTGTGCCTGAGCTGCTGCTTGTGCTGGAGCCGCTGTATTGTTGCTGCTACCCCCGCATCCAGGCAGTATTAGCATTCCTGTAAACAAAAGACTCGCAACCAATGTTTTGTATTTCATAGTTTTACCTTTTTAAATTTATTTTTATAATGGTTTGATAGTGTATTAAATAATATCTTAAATGAAACTGATACACATAGTGATTTTAAAATTTAACAACCCCAAGCAGACAACTATTTGTTCTTTTCTATATGTTAATTTTCAGGTTTTCAGAAAGTTTAATCTTTTTTTATTATATACTGTGCCAAATATTATCATAGGAATGGAATAAAATGGATACTCAAATATTAAAAGCAACAATGATTCTTTTGGCTTCTGATTTTTTAATCGCAGGTGCTTGCAGTGGTGGAGTTTGTGGAGTTGCAGTGCCCCATATTCCAACTGACATTCAAAACAACGTGCAATTAAAACCATTTGATTTGTCTAATAAAAAACCAACAGATAAAGCATATAATGGTTGGGCTTTGATTGATAATGCAGGAGATGATGCCACTGGTGAGAATCGATTGATGTCAGGTGTAGATATTCACTCCCTTCTGGGTGCAGGTGATAAATTGTCTTTATTTGGGCTTATTTCCAGTGAAGATTTATTGAGTGGAAAATTATCTTATGCATATACGCTGCCATGGAATGATGTAATCGTTGAAGCCTCATACATTAACACCAATTATTCTCTAGGAGAACCTTTTCCCGGTGCTACAGGCATAGGAATAACTCAGTCGATTGAAGGAAAAATTACTTACCCTGTCATTGATACAAAAAAAGAGAAACTGAATTTTTCCCTATATTTCAATAGTAATAGTATAGAGGACGAAATTGATAATACTTTTAATGTTTCGACCAGTGAAAAAAAATCATATACGGCAACAGCACTTATTGATTATGAAGTTAAAAATTATCAACTTATTGGTTTAGAGACCGACCATAAACTTTCTCTAGGTATAACGACTGGAAATTTAAGCTTTGACAATAAGTTTTATGAAGAGATCGATCAATTGGGTGCAAAGACACGAGGTTCATTTACGAAAATAAATATAGATTACATCAATACCATTTCACTTTTTCCCAACATAAGTTTAGATTCTAAATTTAGAGCACAATATGCTTTAAGTGATAAAAATTTAGATGATAGTGAAGCCATTACCATCGGTGGTATTAATGGGGTTAAAATTTATGAAGAAGGTTCTGTGTATGGATCAAATGGTCTTTATGCCAGCATAGAGGGTAAATATAAACTACCTGAGTTTAAAGGCGTTAATAATACCATTGGTATTTTTTATGATTATGGACAAGTTTGGGAGTCTGACACTCTTACAGATTCTAACGATAAAATAACAGTTAGTGATGCCGGTGTAGGTGTTTATACTCATTATAAAAAGTTTTTCTTAAAAATTCAGGCAGCATTTAAAATGAGAGATTCTGCGGTTCTTACAAAAGATGATGAAGATTATAGAGTTCTTTTGCAGGCAGGTATGATATTTTAATATTTGGACTCTGTTGGATGCGAACAGGATTGTCGCCGCAAAGCAGAGGAAAGTCTACTCCATTTACTCTGCATAAAAATTACACTTGGCAATAGCTTCTGCCGGCAAACCAGCCCTTATGATAATCCATATCGTTGTTGAATGCGTCGAAATCTTTGGTATAATCGCCGTTGGCCGTAGCGCATCCGTCTTCCGCCCCTTTGATATATATTGGGCTTTTGCCTCTGGTGTTCATAGGTTTTTTGTGTTTGGGACTCTGATGATGAGAGCAGGCAGAGAAAGTCATCATCGAGATCACTATTCCGGTACCTATAATTATATTGCGTAATGACATCTTCATTCCTTATGCATGGGAGTTATTGATTTTTATAAATTATACCTATCTTTAATAAAAATGACTATAATTGTAGTAATTTAAAATTTTGCAAAATACGAATTTTGCGAATCTTACAAAAGGTGTTATGAAAATGAAAAAATATATGAAAATGGTGATAGGTATCTTTTTGTTCTCTAATATACTGTATGCTGGGAGTCACATCACAAGCAGGGTATTCCCGTTGAGCAAGACGGAGTTTGTATACAAGAAAAAGAACGGAACAGAGGAAAAAGTGAATCTGAAAGGAGAAGATTTCATCGTGGTATCTCTCAGAGAGAAAGGTGCCGACGGTATAGCATACGCTATAGACAGGGACGGGGTGGTCTGGTGGGCGGCATCCATCTCTTCTGGCGCCAAAGGCCATGAGACTCCATCGGGTATTTTCCCGATATACAGAAAAGAGAGATACTATATGTCAAAAGCCCATCCGGAAGCGAGCGGGATCAACAATATGGACTTTTCACTCTGGTTTACTCATCAGGGTCATGCTATACATATGGGCAATGACGACGGTATGTCTCACGGATGCATACATGTCGGCGAGAAGGGGGCGTCTACGATGTTCAAGTGGGCAAAAAAGGGTACGAAGGTGGTCATAACGAGGGTGCATTATCTCCCCTTTGTATATTATGATCTTCTCAAAAGCGGCTATAGTGAGTCCAAAGTTAAAAAGGGCTACATAAAAGAGTATCTGAAGCATATGAAACCAATAAAACCACATATGGACAGATAAGAAGCTTGCGTTGACTATTGGATCATAGAGTGTCAACGGCATCACAATGCATAGACCAGTTATCTATGATGAAACGTGATCTTTTCTCTCTCTATCTGAATGGCAGTTTGTTTGTCAGATGATGATTCTTCACTCTGTTTTCAGCCCCCGGTATTTTGACAAATGATATAATGGGGAAAATAAAGGGGACCCCTAAAGAGGATTGTGTGTTGTGGAACCAAACAGCAGATTTCTGAAGAAGCTCGGAGCGATCACACTGCTCTATGTAGAGGATGAAGATGCCATACGGACCCAGATCTCTGAATTTCTTGGGCGCCATGTGGGTTCCCTGATCGATGTTTCGTCTGCAGAAGAGGCTATGGTCCAGTACAAAAAACATGCGCCCGATGTGCTGCTTCTTGATGTCAATCTTCCTGTAAAAAACGGTTTGACCCTGGCAGAAGAGATACGCCGGGAAGATCGTGATGTGCGCATCATTGTCTCTACAGCATACACCGACAAAGCGTTTTTGCTGCAGGCTGTTGAGTTGGAGTTGACACGCTATCTGGTCAAACCGGTTACCGGCTCAGATCTACTGGAAGCTTTGGAGAAGGCAGTCAATGAGATAGAGCGAATAGAGGGGCAGGAGCATCACACAGACCTTGGTTTTGGTTATAGCTATGAACGGGACCGCAAGCAGCTGAGATATGCCAAAGTACTGGTCACCCTGAGGCGAAAAGAGATGGAACTGCTGGAGTATTTCATCGCCCACCGTGACCAGACCCTCAGCTACGAAACACTTCAATACGAGATATGGAGAGATACACCCATGAGCAGGGATGCCATTCGTGCACAGATACGCAATATTCGCAAAAAAACCTACCGGGATATTATCATAAATGTGCCCGCCATAGGGTATATTATGTCTCAAAAGGGGTCAAAATGACAGCACTCTCCTCGATCGCGCACACCGAAGGTTTCGCAATCGAGTATGATGCGACAATATCAGAGACGATGGAGTGCATGCTCTCCAACGGCAACGGTGTTGCCGTTTTATTGAAAGAGAAGAGGCCTTTGGCCATCGTGACGGAGAGTCTTCTTTTGGCACACATGGAAGCACTCGATTATAACGCTGAAGTGATCGATCTCTCCAGTCGTCCCGTTATCACAGCACACAAGGCACGCCCTGTTGAGTCTGCATTTGATCTGGTGGTGACCAACAACATACGCCGGCTGGTGCTGGTGGATGATGAGGGGCTCTACTGCGGTATTGTGCTTCAGGAGGATCTTTTTGATTTTCTCGAAGAGGATGTTTACAAGGTCGACCTCAAAGTAGCAGATCTTCTCTCTTCCGATGCACAGGTCATTACGGTAGACGAAGATGCCACACTCCATGATGCCCTTTTTGTCATGTGCGACAAACACATCGGCTCCGTGGTGATAGCCGACAGGCAGGAGAATGCTGTCGGGATCGTGACGGAGAAAGATATTCTTTCAGCCGGCTACAAGCATATCGATATGTATCAGAATATCAGGAGCGTGATGTCCTCTCCTGTCGTAAGTGTCAGTGAGCAGTCGCCTGTCAGCGAGGTGATTTCCCGGATGCAGAAGAGTGCCATCCGCCGCGTTGTCGTTATCGGCAGAGACGGCAGGATGCGGGCGCTTTTGACCAATCGTGATATTTTTCAGCATGTCAAAGGCAATGTGGCACGGATGCTCGAGATCAAACTGCGCCATGCCAAAGAGATTATGGATCTTTTGCCCGAAGCGATCATTGAGATTTTTGATATTCCCGGACAACAGGCGATACACTGGATGAATCGTCGTGCCCAGCTGCTCTTTGGCAAAGCGCTGTTGAATCAGCATCCCGATAGGTTGATGGGAGCGTCTGCATGGGGACGGCTCTATAGGGAGCTTGGAGAGAGGGAAGTGATTCAAAACAACCTTGTGACGATACGGGGGAAGAGTTTTGAGTTTTCCGGTACGCTCTCTCACAACATCAACAGCCGCTATATCAAACTCATCGCCAAAGATGTAACAGAGCATGAAGAGGCCAAGAAGATTCTGCGAGAGGAGATCAGCGAAGAGATACGCCTCAGGAGAGAAAATGAGTACCTTATGATGCAGCAGGCACGCATGGCTTCCATGGGTGAAACTGTCGGGTATATCGCGCATCAGTGGCGCCAGCCTCTGGCACAGATGGGAGGGATATTGATGAACCTGGAATCCTCTTACCTTTTTGGCGAACTTGACAAGTCTTATCTGACAGAGAAGATAGAGCAAGGCAATGCTTTGATCAAATATATGTCCCGGACCATCGATGATTTTAGGCTCTTTTTCCAACCCAACCGGGAGTCTGAGACCTTTGATGTTGCCGATTCGATTCAACGGGCAGTGCAGATCGTCTCTGCTTCACTCAACTACTATCATATAGAGGTCAAGAGAGCGTTCACAAGAGAACGTTTTTTTGCTGCCGGCTATCCCAATGAATTTTCCCAGGCGATACTCAACCTGATCAACAATGCGCGCGATGCACTGAGCCAAAAACCCACATATCCCAAAACGATTTCCATTACAGTGAAGGAGCTTGGCAGCGATACCGAAATTCTCGTGTGCGATGATGGCGGCGGCATAGATCCACAACTACTCTCCACCCTTTTTGAGCCTTATGTTACAGGAAGACGGGAAAGCGGCGGCACAGGTGTGGGTCTCTATATTACCCGTTTGATCATCGAGCAGAAGATGAAAGGAAAAATAGAGGCAAGCAATCGTGCCGATGGCGCATGTTTTCGCATTTTTCTCCCTTCTGTCGGATAAAAATAACAAATTATCGCCATTTCATAACTCTTACATTTCTCTTTTGTACAATACAATCGGTATGATACAAAAATCATACCCTATCACAAGCGGCTATACATCCGTTTCCTCCCGGATGTATAGTACAAAGAAGAAAAATGAAGAAAAAAATAGAACAGGTTCAGGTGCTCTTGGATGCCCTGCCCTATATTCGAAAATACAATAATGAGATTTTTGTCATCAAATACGGTGGATCGGCTCAGACTTCCGTAGAACTCAAAGAGAAATTTGCACGTGATATTGCACTGATGTACTTGGTAGGAATCAAGCCGGTGATCGTGCACGGCGGAGGCAATGCTATCGGAGAAGTACTGACACGGATGGATATGAAAAGTCATTTTGTTGATGGTATGAGGGTAACTGATGAGAGTGTCATGGAAGTCGTCGAGATGGTGCTGTCAGGAAGTATCAACAAAGAGATAACCGACCTGCTGAATGAGCATGGGGCTCCGGCACTCGGCATCTGCGGGAAAGATGCTTCGATGTTGAAGGCCAAAGCGCTGGATATGGAAAAATACGGCTATGTCGGAGAGATCACCGATGTCGATCTCAAGGTGATCAACAACCTGCTTTCCGAGAAGTTTGTTCCGGTGATTGCTCCGATTGCCACGGGTCAAATGGTCGGGCATCCGGGCTTCAATATCAATGCAGATATTGCTGCAGGGTATATCGCGGGAAGCCTGAAGGCACGCAAGATCATTTTCATCACAGACACACCCGGGGTGCTGGATGACAAAGGGAAACTGATCCCGACACTCGACGGCGAAGAGATCGACACCCTCAAAACCCGGGGAACGATCGCGGGAGGTATGATCCCCAAAGTAGATGCCTGCCTGAATGCGCTCAGAAGGGGTGTGCGCAAAACGCATATCATTGATGGGCGCGTGGAGCACGCACTGATGCTGGAGATCTTTACCAGTGAAGGTATCGGAACGGTGATCAAGTCGTGACAAATTATCCGCAGCAGCATGGGAAGCCATTGCCGCATCTGTTATTGGAGCAGTGCGAAACTATCATCGAGGAGGAGTTGGAAAATCTGCAGAAGCTGTTGCGGGCGATGAAGATCATCGAGCAGATGAAAGATCATACCGATCACTATGACGAATACAATGCTCTCTGCTGTGAACAGTGGGGGAGAGTTGAAACGCTTGCCGCTACGGCCAAAACCATACTCAACCCAAACAGAAAGGATACACAATGAACTACCCAAATTTTCCCGAGAATTGCAGCTCTTTGCTCTGTAAATATCTGACCTCCGAAATCTTCGAGGCGCTCAAAGACAAAAAGACTTCCAATGGCTTCACGCTCGAGCAGGCGATCAACTCCGGTGTCCAGAATATCGATAGCGGTATCGGTGTCTATGCCGGAGACAAAGAGTCCTACACGGTTTTTGCACCGCTCTTTGACCCGATCATAGAAGAGTATCACGGCTTTACCAAAGAAGACAAACACCAAAGCAATCTCAACCCCGATGATCTCGATGCTCCCAATCCGGACCCCGATGGGGAGTTTATCGTCTCTACCCGTATCCGGGTCGGGCGCAATATGGACAATATGCCTCTGGGGCCTGCCATCTCCAAAGCTCAGCGTGATCAGGTAGAAGCCAGCGTCGTAGAAGGGCTCAGCACTCTCGAGGGCGAACTGGAAGGAAGCTACTATCCTCTGCTGGGAATGTCCAAAGAGGTGCAGGAGAGCTTGATCAAAGACCATTTTCTCTTCAAAGAGGGTGACCGATTCCTCGATGCGGCAGGGCTCAATCGTGACTGGCCTGCCGGACGGGGGATCTACCACAACAATGACAAAACCTTCCTGGTCTGGGTCAACGAAGAGGATCA
>JANTGA010000082.1 GCA_024763175.1 Sulfurovum sp. | reverse complement strand
GCAAAACTCCATCGATCCAATGCACTGTATTTCAAATCATCGATCATAGGCTGGGGTGATGTATAGGCGCTATAGTCAAATGGCTGAGGAACGTGTTCGTACCAGTAGTACTCAGTCAGAAAAAGATCATAGAGATAGGACTTTTCGTTTTCGCTGAAGAGCCCGGAAGGGATGCTGGTCTGTGGAATAAATGTATTAGAAGGTGTACTTTTTCCACAGCCTGCCAAGAGCAGTGCCAGCATCACAGCACATAGAAAATTTTGTGTTTTGTATAACATATAATCATCCTCTATAAATATAAATAAAGTATATCCAATAAGTGATTAAAGCATCAAGCTGTTGATAAATGAGGGGTATCGCAATTAAGAAAATTAAATCAAGAGCAAAAACCATACGCAAATAATTCTAATCTCCCACAAAGAACAAATAGACCATAATCTTCCTTATTAAAAGGAAAGATACACTAAATGAGGCTGATGAGTGGATGGAAAATGGTATCAAGATAAAGCTTTTACCATTTTATAGATGGTGTTTGCACTCCGTCAAAGGAGTGCAATGAGTGAAGTGGGGTGTAGTAATTATGCTTCGACTGTCACTGCGACGGGTGTACCTTCCCAGATACCATGCTTGGTGCAGTAGCCGTGGGCTACGAGATTCAGTTTCTTCCCTGTTGGAATGATTGTGAATGTCGTAGTGGAGTGTGCTTTCTGGTTGCCGAGTGTACCTGGTACAAATGTAGCCTGAGCCAGTTTTGTCTCACCATTGAAAAGTGTCACTGATTCGATGTAGTGGTCAAAATCATCAGGGTGTGTATATTCATTACCCATCTTGACAGTGACTTCAAATGGCTCTCCTGCTTTTGCAGTGTCTGCACAGTGGATAAACGGTGAGTGTCTATCAATGAGGTCTTTTTTGGCTTCTCTCTCTACAGTGTCGATATCTACGTATTTATTAATCTTTGGCATGTTGTATCCTTTTTATTTTTGATATAAAGCATTATAGCATAAAAAATCCTAAATAAGATAAAATAAGTCTTATTTAGGATTTAGATCGCTTCGTGTGTAATTATGCAACATTATTCTGCCCTGCAAGGCAGAATGATAGATGCTCAGCACTGTTTTTATGCAGTCGTATAGAGTTGTGTTGCTTTCTGAACGTGGAATTTGAGACCGATCTCTTTTTCGGTACATCCAAGCGCAAGCGCAACCATCTGCGGCATATGGAGAACCGGCAGTTCTACATCGCGACCCATGACTTTGCCTACATCATCCTGGTAAGTATCCATTTTCAAGTGACAGAGTGGGCAGGGTGTAACCATGATGTCTGCATTGTTATCCACTGCATCCAGCAGTGCATTGCCTGCGAGGACTTCGGAGGTGTGATTTGCCTGAAGCTCTACATGGAAACCGCAGCATTTGTTTTTGTGCGCATAATCGACAGGGTGACCTTCGAGCGCATCGATCAGCTGATCCAGCGAAGTGGGATTGTAGGGATTTTCACCGCTGTTGCTTGCACCGTGAAGTTCAGAAGGCCGTATGTTGTGGCAGCCATAGAATGGTGCGATGTTCAGGTGGCTGAGCGGCACTGTCACCTTGTCTTTGATACTGTCCAATCCATACTCATCGATCAGCGCATAGAGGAAGTGCTTGACCTCGGAAGTACCTTTGTACTCCAGTCCTACTTCTGCAAGCTTCTCGTTGACTCTTGCTTTGAGCTCAGGATCTGTATCCAGTGCATGCTTGGTCATCGCAGAGTTGAGTTGACAAGTGTTGCAGATCGTGATCATCGTCATGCCAAGCTTCTCTGCATAGCAAATATTTCTGGCATTGAGGACATGTGCCAGAAATTCATCAAAATCCTGCAGGTGGCTTGCGCCGCAGCAGCTTGCCTCTTCAAGGATGGTGATCTCTATCCCAAGCTTATCTGCTATAGCGAGTGTAGAGGAGAGCAGTTCGGGTGTGGATTGTTTGGCTGTACAGCCGGTAAACAGTGCATATTTCAATTGGCTCATAGTCTCTCCTTATAGCTTTGGTAATTTATTGGTTTGTGAAATCTCAATCAATTTTTTGATCTCATCTAGATTTTTAGACTTAGGTACATTATCTACAAAAGGCAGCGCATCTGTGAAGTGAATCTTGCCGGCCTTGAGCATCTTCATTGCAGTTTTGACATGTTTGTGCATCCCGAAAGGACCTTCGGAATAGAGGACGATATCAGCTTCGTCAAGGAATCCATGTTTTTTGATGCTTCTGACAAATCCTTCAGCATGTTTGGTTGCTACATTGCGTTGGGCAATATTTTTCTCAAATTGCATATTATGAAGTTTGGTGATCTTCTCTATCGGATTAACATCTTTGGGGCACGCTTCTGCGCATTCGAAACATTTGACACAGTCCCAGACACCCTGGGCAGGCTCTGCTGTCATCTCCAGTCTCTCTTTGCCTGCTTCGTCACGGGGATCAATAGTAAAGCGATAAGCTGCAGCAAAGGCCGCCGGACCAAAGAATTCTTCGTTGGCTTGAAGTGCAGGACAGGCATAATGACAGTTACCGCACTGGATACAATAGTCTGCATCAAGGAAATCCTCCACTTGAGTGATGGACATTTTTGTTTCGTGCTCCGGATGAGGATCGACATCAGCCACAACAAAAGGCTTGATAGCGGCGTGTTTATCCCAGAAATCTTTTTTATCAATGATCATATCTTTGATCGCCCGTTTTTTACTCTGTGGATCAAAAATCAATTCATCTCCGAAAAGGTCGATCATATCCCATGCATTTTCTTTGCAGGCAAGTACCGGTTTGCCATTGACTTTGATGGAGCAGGAACCGCAGATGCCATGACGGCACGATCGTCTATAGGAGAATGAACCGTCATGCTCCCACTTGATACGGTTGAGCAGATCCAGGATAAGCTCATGGTTTTCTACCTTCATTTCATAGGTTTTATAATAAGGAAGATAGTCTGTCTCTGCATTAAATCGAAATGCTTTGATGGTTATTTCTTTATATTTGTGTGTAAACATCTCTACTCCTTAGTATGTTCGTTCTTGAGGCTCAAATTTACCCTGCACAACATCGGCATACTCTTGTGTGATATTGTACTCCTTATCCATATAAGCATAGGTATGTTTCATAAACTTCTCATCGTCTCTGGTCGGGAAATCCTCACGGAAGTGCGCTCCGCGACTCTCTTCTCTCGCCAATCCTCCCTCAACGATAAAGAGTGAGAACTCCAGCATATGCTTGAGCTCAATCGCTTCCTGGAGTTCAGTATTGTATGTTTTGCTCTTGTCGTCGATACGAATATTTTCGTAGCGCTTGATAAGCTTCTTGATGATGGCTGTCTGCTTATTGAGGGATTTAGCCGTCCTGAAGACACCGGCATTGTCTGTCATGCTCTGCTGTAGCTCTTCTCTCAGTGCGTGGACACGCTCAGTTCCATTGTTTGTCAAGACCCAATTGACCTCGTCAAGCATAGCTTGTGCATCTTCAGTTGTTGCCTCTCTCAATTTGATATTGTCGATATCTCTCAGGATGCTTTCACCCGCATGTCGTCCGAAGAGTAATGCTTCGAGTACAGAGTTGGCTCCCAGCCTGTTGGCACCGTGCACGGAAACACAAGAGCACTCACCTGCCGCGTAAAAACCTTCTACCAGTTCATCCGGAGATTTTTTCACGTGACAGTTGATATCAACAGGGATACCACCCATGGAGTAGTGTGCCGTGGCAGCGATCATGATAGGTTCTTTGAGCATATCCTGTCCCAGGAAAGTAATCGCAAGTTCACGTAATTCCGGGAGCTTTGTCAAGATGATCTCGGGATCGAGATGCGTAAGATCGATCCATACTCCATCTTTCTCCGGCCCAATACCGCGCCCTTCGAGCACCTCTTTGGTAATCGCACGCGCAACAACATCACGGGAGGCCAGTTCCATCGCATTGGGAGCATATTTTTCCATAAACCGTTCACCTTCCGAGTTGAAGAGGCGACCGCCTTCACCTCGCGCTGCTTCTGAGATCAGGATACCTGAACCGCCCAGTCCGCTTGGGTGAAACTGTACAAATTCCATATCTTCGAGCGGCAAACCATGTCTTGCTACGATAGAGAGGGCATCTCCTGTATTGGCATGCGCATTGGAATTGATCTTGAATGCCCTGCCATATCCGCCAGTAGCGAACATCACTGCTTTGGCATTGAAAACAGCAGGCTGCATATCTCTGATGTTGAAAGCCGCTACACCGGATACTTTCCCATCTTTATAGAGGATATCTCCGGCATACCACTCGTCAAATACTTCAATACCTGCACGGTCTGCCTGCTCATAGATCGTCTGGAGCAGTGTCAATCCGGTACGGTCTTTGGCGTAGCATGCCCTGGGCTTGGACTGGCCTCCAAAAGGCCTGATCGCAATATCACCCTTCTCATCTCTGGAGAAGACAGCACCCATTCTTTCAGCCCATCGGATCGTTTCAGGTGCTTTGCCGCAGAGGAGTTCCACGCAATCCTGATCCGCAAGGTAATCACTTCCCTTGACGGTATCGAATTCGTGAAGCTCTACGCTGTCTCCCTCGCCTAATGCAGCATTGATACCTCCCTGTGCGGCACCGGAGTGACTTCTTAGTGGGTGAAGCTTGGTGATGACTGCTGTTTTTTTGCCAGCTGCTGTCAGCTCTCTGGCTGCTGCCAGACCTGCCAGACCTGCACCGACAATGACGGCATCATATTGATAGATTTGAACATCCATGGTTGCTCTGTCCTTTGCAATAAATTTGGATAAAGTATAGCAAAGGTTTTGTGTTAGTGAGATTAAGCTGGAGTAAGAAAATACGCTACAATCGATAATAGAGAGAAGTATGTTACAATTTTGCCAAAATAACAAAAGTAGACTGTATGGACAAAGAAAATTTTTTAATCAATCAGCTTCATTCCGGGCATATCGGTGATGATGGAGCCATCCTGGGCAAGATGATCTACAGCATGGACGCTTTTCATGAAGAGGTACACTTCAAAAGGGCCTGGATGACGCCATATCAAATCGGAAGAAAAGCGATGTTGGTCAATCTCTCGGATGCAGTGGCGATGAATGCAGATCCTCTCTATGCACTGGTCAGTGTCTCGATTCCCAGCGATTTTTCCGGGGATGATATCCGGGAGCTGACACATAGTCTTGAAAGTACAGCTGCTGCTTTCGGATGCGAAATCATCGGAGGTGATACAGTGGGGGGTGATAAACTCCACTTGTCGATCACGATCATTTCAAGAAGTGATGATCCATTATTGCGAAGTGGGCTCAAAGAGGGGGACCTTTTGGCCTATACAGGACATCTTGGTGAAAGCAAACGAAATTTGGACCGGCTCCTGGGCGGTCAAATCATTGCTGATGACTCCCGATTTTATGAGCCGACACTCAGAAGAGAATTTGTACGCAAAGCAAGAGCGCACCTCAATGCAGGGATGGATATTTCGGACGGACTCTACTGCGACAGCAATAAAATACTCGATTACAATGAACTGGGTTTTGAGCCACTGATCGTGATCGATGATGCGATCGGGATGAGCGGAGAAGAGTACGAGATGCTTGTAGGGATGTCGCCTGAGAATCTGGAGCAAGTTCGGAAAATAGCCAGCGAGACATATACGCCGCTGACAGTTTTCGCGACGGTAGGCAAAAACGATAGACGATACAGCTGCCGGAGCCATCATTTTTGAAACCTTGACTTTCACGGGCTAACAGTATATACTAAATGATAAAAAGTATATAGGAGTATCCAATGACACAAAGCAGTAAATATAAACGTGAACTCTATTCTCTCCCTGTTGAAATCGTAGATGAGTTAAAAGCGTATGCCAAAGAGACGCATCAAAAGAAGAGTCATATCGTTGCTGCCGCCATAGAAGAGTATATGCGAAAAAGAGAGCAGAAGAAATTGGTCAAAGAGGCATTGGGTTTGATAGGAATGATAAGTGGCGATTCACCGGATATACAAGAGATCAAAGCAAATAGATATGACTAAAATTTTTCTTGATGCTAATATCCTGATAGATATTTCTGATGATACGCGTCCTTATGCAGCAGAGAGTGGTAAACTGTTTGCATATCTTGTTCAAAATAGAAGCCTTTATGAGCTTTTTACCAGTTGCGACTTGATGACGACAGTTTACTATCTCTTGCGAAAACAATTAGACAAGAAGACAGTCTTAAAAAAACTGAAAACTATGAATAGCATTATGACGATTGTTGATTTTTCCAATAAAGAGATCGATGAGGCTATCTTTTTAATGGAAAAGAATCATAAGTTTTCAGACCTGGAAGATACGATTCAATTTGTTATGGCAAAAAAAGTGCGCTGTGACTATATGGTCACTCACGATAAGGGATTTTATGGCTATGGTATTCCGATCCTTGGCAGCAAAAAAGCATTGGAAATTTTGTCCAATCAAAAACACTAAAAAAGAAAGAAAATATGAACTTACTCTACCCGCTCAACAACAAAAATGAATTTGTCTTCAACGCGTCTCCCCGAGACTTTACCGTCGAAGAGATACCGCTCTATCCCTTTACCGCTGAAGGTGAGCATCTGATCGTCAAGATACGAAAGAAAGAACTCACGACCTGGGAGCTTCTGGATATTATTAGCACCCATATCGGTATCAAGCGTCGTGAAATCGGTTATGCCGGGCTCAAAGACAAGCATGCTATGACGATACAGTATATTTCGCTGCCTGCCAGGTATGCTGCTCAACTGGAAAGCTTTTCGCATGACAAGATCAAAATACTTGAAACGACACACCACAATAACAAGATACGGGTAGGGCATCTCAAAGGAAACAGGTTTCATATCCGTCTCAAGAAGGTTCTTGGTATTCAGAAGAGCAAACTTGATTCGGTGCTCAAATGGATCAAAGTCAATGGGGTACCCAACTATTTCGGGGAGCAGCGTTTCGGGACAGATGGGAACAATTGGGAGGATGGGAAAAAGCTGATCGACGGCAAACTCAAAATCAGAGATCGAAAGACTAGAGATTTCCTGATCGGTTCCTATCAGAGCTATCTCTTCAACCGATGGCTCTCAAAACGTATCGAGATATCCCTGCTGCTTGAAAAATTTACCGAAGCAGAGACCGAAGCAGTGATGGAGCTTGAAAAGGGAGTGCTGGATGGAACAAAAGCACAGAGCAGTTTTTTCAAACTGATGCAGGGTGACCTGATGATGCACTATCCCTATGGCAGGGTTTTTTATGTCGAAAGCCTGGCAGAAGAGGCAGAGCGCTTCGCTGCCAAAGATATCGCACCGACCGGACTGCTTCCCGGCACGAAAGTAAAACGTGCAGAAGGTGCGGCAAGAGTGATAGAATCTCAGTACGATGAAGAGATGAAACAAAGCGGTGCCAGACGATACGCCTGGATACAAGTAACCGAGATCGAAAAAAAGTATATTGAGGAACGGGCACATTATGAGTTGAGTTTTGTTTTGCCCAAAGGCTCTTATGCTACGAATGTGCTGGATGTTTTGAGAGGGGGGAGGGAAATATCGTAGGCGCTTTACTCGTTTCCAATCTTCTACTTGTTCTTATTGCCTCGATGGAAACAAGTTTTTTTATTTTTCATTTATAAACGGAACTTTTTTTTAATCCTTCTTCTAAATCAGTCAAGAAGTCATTTGAATACTCTTCTCTTTTAAAATCATTTATAATATTTTCAATATCATCTTTTTGAAACTTTTTAAAATATAGTTCTCTTTCAACTAAGCTATTTTTCACCTTTTCAAGTTCATTAAGAGACATTTGTGAAATGAGTGAAATGATATCTTTAGTTTTTAAATCTATTGACAATTGCATTTTTCAGCCTTTTTATAATTTATGCCTATTATAACAAATTTTTTGACGTTTTTGAAATTTCATTTTTTCTTGTGTTTTCGGAAGTAATTACTTTATTGCGAATGATAAAGATTTGTTGACTCTGGAGGAGTATAAAAAGATTAAAATTATTTCGCCCGATTGAAACTGGGTAGAGACAAGGCAGCCTTGTCTCTATGGGGTTGGATTACTTCTACTTCTTCTCATTCAGTCTTGACTGATACTC
>JANTGA010000081.1 GCA_024763175.1 Sulfurovum sp. | reverse complement strand
GTATTCAAGAGGTGTTTATGGGTTTTTGCTTATACGATGAACATTACACATAAAGAAATGGCATCAACCCTCAGGACCCTCAGACTTGTCTGAGGCAGTGTCCAAACCAGTCACATTCCTACCAAATGGACGCAAACAAGTTTGCGTGTCCAAAAGGCTGGGACCCCCAAACTCGTTTGAGGCGATCTCCTGTGTGCAGTATAGTTGTCGGGGTGAGGGCGCCCCGACCTACGGAGGTTTGCATTCAAGGGGATGGTTAGTATTTTTTGGCTATGCTTATATTATTCATTGAAGAAGGAAGAGATATGCCATCGAAGCTAGTGAAGATTAAGGGTACGGATGTAATGTTTGAGGTTGATTATCCAGATGGACAGCCACAGATGATGTCTGCTAGAAATGCGTCAGCTATTGATGATAAATTGGACAATGCCTTCAAATTGGTGAAGTATATTGCTGATCCATTTGTCAATACATGGCACGAGATAAGCAAAGATTCTGTCGTAGATGGTGCTGAAGTGGAGATCGCTCTGGGGTTGACAGCCGAAGGCAATCTTTTTATTGCAAAGAGCAAGGTAAGTACAAGTATCAAAGTAAAATTGAAGATAAACTCAGCCACTTAATATGCTCAGTAGTTCAGTATATAAGAATATATTTCCAATTTTTCACGATGAAAAATTTTGCGGTACAGGTTTTTGTATCTACTATGATGAAAAAAACACAATATCATATATTTTGACTTGCTATCACGTTGTCTATGCTGATGGGGAGTTGCTGAAAGATATCAAAGTATACAATAAACAATTAACACATATTGCAAGTAGTGAAATCTATGATATGTCTATTTTTTCAATTTCTTTGAAAATACAACCACTAAAGCTTAGTATCGATCATTCAGTAACAAATACAACACTCTATAGCTTGCAGGACATCAGCAATAACAATCATCAAATTGGACAGCAGGTGTCATCTCAGATTCTAAAAGATTCTATAGAAGCAGCCTATTATTGCAACGATCAAGCTATTCCGTTGATTCGTTTGGAGATTACTGACAAAAAGGCCAAAATCCAACCGGGAAACAGTGGTAGTCCTGTTTTGTGCCAAAGTACGGAAAGAGTCATTGCGATGGCAAATATCAAATTAGATAACGTAGATAAAGCGGAAAAGGCTTTTGCTATCGATATGGCCTATCTGAAGAAAGTCTGGGAAGGGATGCCTGAAAATTTAGTTGTGGATAGTTTGGAGAACCTCAAAAAGGATATAAGAAAACCGCAAAAAGTGATCATTGACTATTTTGCTACCAGAAATGTAACACCAGAAAAACTCTTGAAAAGTTGTAAAAAATATTTAGACAAAACACTATTGGCGAGCTTGGCAAAACATAAGAGTATTGAAGAAATTGTCAATCATTTAAAAGAAGATGAGAAATTTATTTGCGTTGTTATAGATCTCTATGAGAATGATAATGCGGGTATGGACAGCTGGATAGCCGAGCAGGAAAAGACTGATTGTCAGTCATTAGAAGCGAAGGAAGAGACAACAAAAGACCCAAGGTTGGTCATAATTTTCAAACATATTGAAGATTATAAATATGATGTAACCTTTAGAACAAAAAATTTACCCTACAAAAGTGACGCAAACGATTCAAAAATATATAATCTGGCAAAAGATAAAGACACAAAAAAGTTAAAAGAACAAGAAGTTTTAACTAAGAAAATCATGAAATTGGTTGATAGATATAATCCTAAAGTCGATCTTGTTTTGCCAAAAGAGTTGATGATCAAACCTATCAACTTGTGGGAGGTTGATTTTAATGAGTCACTTAGTACTTTATCGAGATTGACGATAAGAGACTATGAGAGATATAATAGCAGAGAAGATATCTTAAGAGATATTTTGAAACCCCAATGGGATGAAGTTGTAGAAAAAATAGATGAAAATCAATCTCTATTCTGTATCTCAAAAGAAGAACATGTTAGAAGTATTGGAAGTAATATGAGAGAGTATGGTTTGGCTGCAAAATTTTTACTTGAAGAAAAGCATATAAAGCCATTGTTGAAAACGACTATGAGTTATATCATGCTTTGGATTACACGAGACTATGATGAGGATTTAAAAAAAATCTACGAGAAAAGTCCTAATGAATTGCAGAATAATTACTTTGCACTGAGCAATCAACCCATAAACCTGATGTGGGATGATCCCTATACCTACTATAATCCAGACAAACCCCCTCAAGGAGAATAATAAAATGAGCGAAATTATCAGAGATACACTATTGACCAATGGTAACAGGAAATATCAGGACATCAATGAGTTGCTTCGTGAAATACCGACTCCGCCCTGGAGGGCATATGATAGTAGTTGCGAAACGACGACAGAAGATAAAGAATGCACCAAAGAGGAGGATCTGGGTCAGCTTGATGATGATCAGAAAGATCAAAATGTAAAGATAAGCTATGTGCCCACTTCTAACGAATTAGAGGTTGTCAGGGCAGCTATATATCTGAGGCGGCCACTGCTTGTGACGGGTAAACCAGGGCTTGGCAAATCAGCTCTGGCAAAGGATATTGCCAAGGCTTTGGATTTGGGAGATTTTCTACACTGGCAGATTACAAGCGAGACGACTTTGAAAGATGCACTCTACAGTTATGATGCTATTGGGAGACTGCAGGATATCCAGATCAAAGACAAAGGTGACAGAGAAGACAAGAAGGAAACATCGACAAAGATAGAAGACTTTCTGAAGCTCCAGGCCCTCGGAACAGCTTTTGCCTCGAAGTGTAAACCTAAGGTGCTACTGATTGATGAATTGGACAAAAGCGATGCAGACTTACCTAATAGTCTACTGCATATCTTTGAGGAGGGATACTTCGAGATACCTGAACTCAAAAGGCTTAAGCAGAGCACGACAAAACAGATAGAGACACTCGACGGCAACAGAGTAGAGATAACCAATGGAAAAGTAACATGCCGATATTTTCCTATCGTCATTATGACAAGCAATGGTGATAGAGATTTTCCACCCGCATTCAAACGACGCTGCTTGCATATTGAGTTGCACAAACCTGACAAAGGCGAGTTGATAAAAATAATCAAATCAAACTTAAGTGAAGAGATTGATGAGAATGACGGCCTGCTCAAGTTGTTTATCGAAAGCAGAGATGAGGCGGATGACAATATCGCTACCGATCAACTGCTCAATGCTGTCTATTTGCGCGCAAAAGGTATCATTCCTGATGGCACGATAGAAGCATTGAGGCACAACACACTTTTGAAAAAAATCTTCAAGCCACTGGTGGACTGAGGCTAGTTGTGAAGCAGTTGGATATAGAGGCTTTTGTCGAGGTATTAGGCTCATTGAAGCTGGATGCCGTAGAGTTATCCGAGATCTTGTGGTTGAGCAAATATATGAGGACAAATAAAAAGTACTATACTCCTGGAAAAGAGACAAAGAGTAGGGCAGACAGTAGAGAGCATAGAAGACCAGAAGACAAGCCCCCTCCCAAAGAGAAAGAAAAAGGTTCTCCGCCACCGCCTTCGTCAGAAAAGCGATACCAGGATGAGGGTCGAAGAATCCCCCTTTCTATCGGCGGTAATACTTCAGTCGGAACTATCAATATCGCACACAAAGGCTATTTTGAAGATGCACACCATCTTTCCAAATATCTCACCCCTTTTAGAGAAAAAGCACCCGCAAAAAGGAAGAGCGTATTTGACGAAGACAAAAGCGCTGACTATATCGCCCACACAGGTATTACGATACCCTTTTTCCAGCCCAAAAAACAGAAGCGATATATTCTTACTATTTTTATCGACTGTGGTCACTCTATGGAAGTGTGGAGTGAAATGGTGGATACCTATCAAAAACTGCTCGTTCACAGCGGTGTCTTTCACTCTACGCAGCTCATCTATTTCGACAGTGATCACACAGAGACACGGTTCTATAGAGACAAGCAAAAAAAGAAAGTGTTTGCGCCTGGCGAGATCACCAACTTCCAGCACAATAGAGTGCTTTTTGTAGTGACAGATATGCGTTCAGCATCATGGAGACGCGGCGATACATTGGAAGTACTCACCAGGCTCTATCGGACAACACCGCTCTTTATCGTCCAGGTCTTGCCGTATAGATTGTGGAGGGGCACGCTGCTTAGGCAGGCGAGTATCACTACTCTCAGCACCAGTCAGGCGTACCCTCTCAACAAAAACTACAACAGTGAAATAGACTATCTTCTCAAGTCCCCGGTACTCAGTGACGCAGACAATCTCAAGCTGCCTCTAATCAATCTTGATCTCTCATATCTCAAGATAGCAGGCAAGAGCCTGCAGGCCAAAGAGGGAAACAGAATCGACGGTGCTGTGTTTGATATCAAGCACTACAAGAGTGATGAAGTATCCACAGAGCATAGCAGGCTGAACAGTCAGGAGCGCATAGAGCGATTTTTTGCCAATGCTTCACCTGGAGCTCAAGAGCTGCTCATCAGCCTCTCTGCTGTCCCTCTCAATTTTCCTATTATGAGAATGATACAGGAAAAAGTCCTGGGCGATACAAGCAACATCTATCTCGCCGAAGTACTCAATAGTAATCTCCTGCTCAAGCAGAGCGAGATGTATGAGTTTGTCGATACTGATGACGAAGAGGGTATCCGGGATATACTGCTCAAACTTCTTGGCAGAGAAAAGGCGCTGGACATACTCTATAAAAATTCGGAATATATCGAAGACAATCTCAACACTCAGTTTAGTTTTAAAGCAATGCTTTTGGGTGATGTGGATTTGGAGAAGATTGATTTTGAGCCAAATGACTTAATTTTCGCCTCTATCTCTTGCAGGATTTTGAAAAGTCTAGGTAGAGACTATGCTAAAAGAGCAGGATGCACCGGTACAATAAAGACCAAAGCCATCATCCCCCACTCCAAACGCTTCCAAATGGGCTCAGACGATGGACGAGACAATGAAAAACCAGTCCATACCGTCACTTTCAACTATGACTTCGAGATAGCTCCATACCTAGTCACCTTTGAAGAGTACGATCTCTTTTGTGAAGATACCGATAGGAGAAAACCTCACGATGTGGGATGGGGCAGAGGCAGGCGACCTGTGATCAATGTCTCCTGGCACGATGCCAAAGCCTACTGTGATTGGCTCAGTGACAAAACAAGAGAGACCTACCGTCTGCCCACCGAAGCAGAGTGGGAGTATGCCTGCCGGGCAGGTACTGCAGAAAAGTGGAGCTTTGGAGATGACGAAAAAGAGTTGGATAAATATGCCTGGTATGATAAAAATGCCTATGACAAAGGTGAAAAACATCCTGATTATGGAACGCATCCAGTAGGAACAAAAGATCCAAACCCATGGGGTCTTTATGATATGCATGGTAATGTTTGGGAGTGGTGTGAAGATGATTTTGTAGATAATTATAAAGAAACTCCAATAGACGGAAGTGCATATCACAATCAAAAAGAAGGTGAAAAAGTCCTTCGGGGCGGCTCGTGGCTCAGCAATGCTGTTGACACCCGCTCCGCCAGCCGCGACGGGAGCAATCCGGGGAGCCGGGGCGTCGTCATCGGTTTCCGTCTCCTCAGAACTTTACCTTCTTGATTGGGGCATTTTTATCCTTGGTTTTTTTACTTTTTTCTTTTGGAAAGCCCCGCAGGGCGAAGATATTTTTTTGGAGAGTAAAGCATGAATGAAGATTATCCTGTTATCGTCAAAACTTACAATCTGACACTCTGGTATATACAAAAACTAGACTCTTTGCCTCGAAATCATCGTTATACCTTGGGTGAAAAGATACAAAATTCACTTTTAAATCTTTTGCTTACTCTCAGCGATGCTATCTATTCAAAAGATAAAAAACAACTCCTTCAAAAAGCAAACAAAGAGATAGAAAAGTTACGGCTTATGACAAGGCTTTTGAAAGATTTGACGATACTCTCAACTGATAATTTTCGTTTTGTCACCAATGCTCTCAACGAGATAGGCAAGATGATCGGCGGCTGGATGAAGGGTGCTCGTGTATAGCGCCATCTACGACATCGATAACCTCTACCGTGCATCTCACAATGCCCTCAAAGGCAAAAAATCAAAATCCTCCGCAGCACGATTTTGGCTCTATGAAGATCGTGAAATCACACAGATGCATCAAGAGCTAAAAGAGAAAACTTACACTTTTGGAGGGTATAACTCTTTTACCCTGCATGACAACGGCGTGGAGCGCCGTATCTCTGTAGCTCCGTTTCGTGACAGAGTACTCCACCATGCCATCATGCAGCAGATCGATCCTCTTTTTGAAAAAAGCTTCATCTATGATAGTTATGCCAACCGCAAAGGGAAAGGCACACTAAACGCACTAAAAAGAGCCAAGTACTACGCCAACAAGTATAGATATGTTCTGCAGCTGGATATCCGCAAGTTTTTTCCCTCTATCGATCATGAGATACTTTTTGGACTACTGTGCAAAAAGATAGCGTGCATCGATACAAAAAATCTTTTAAAAAAACTTATAGACAATTCAAACAGACAGGATGATGCATATTTTTACTATGCAAAAGATACACTATTTACCCCATATGAAAGAAAAAAGGGCATACCGCTTGGAAATCTGACAAGTCAGTTTTTCGGCAATCTCTATCTGAGTCCATTTGACCACTTTGTCAAAGAGAGACTTCAAGTCAAAGGGTATATTCGTTATGTGGATGATACGCTTTACTTTTCAAATTCTAAAAGCTTTTTAGAGGAGATCGTAGAGCAAATCAAACTCTTTTTGCGCTCTTTCAGGCTAAAAATCCACCCTCTGAAGATCAAACTCCTGGAGACCCGAGAGGGTTTGGTCTTTCTGGGACACAAAGTATTCCCAACCCATTTTCGCCTCACCGGTAAAGCGATCAGAAGAGGCAGGAGAAGACTCAAAAAGATCGCTTATGACTATCGATATGGCAGAGTCGATCTGCCGGAAGCCAAAAACAGCATCTTTGGTACGATAGGTTTTTTCAAGATAGGATACAATGCCAAAATGATCGATGAACTGCTTGCGCAGACGGTTTTGAAAAGAGAACCATCTGTGGAGGTAGTACCTTCGGGGCGGCTCGTGGAACAACAATGCTGATAACACCCGCTCCGCCAACCGCAACAGGAACAATCCGGAGAACCGGAACAACAACAACGGTTTCCGTCTCCTCAAAACTTTTTGTGCCGGAGTCTAAAATAGGGATATTTTGGAGCGTGCCTCTAAAAGTTCACTACCTCCTCGGGGTAACCCGTAGTATTGGTGGAGTTGGCTGTATAATCCAGCTCCACTGCCAAAGGATAAACAAATGAGCAATTTCATCAAGCCGAAAATGGTACGTATTTTAAATTCACTCTCTATCGATATGGTACGTATCGACAAAGGTAGTTTTATGATGGGGTCAAATGAATATGAGGATGAAAAGCCGATCCATAAAGTAACAATCGATTATGAATTTGATATGGGCAAATACCCGGTAACAGTAGCCGAATATATGCACTTTGTTAAAGAAACAAAAAGAGAAGATGATAGAAAGTGGAAAGAGAAAGAATATAACCATCCAATCACAAGTGTAAGCTGGCACGATGCCAAAGCCTACTGCGACTGGCTCAGTGAAAAAACAGGCGATGAGTATCGTTTGCCGACCGAAGCAGAGTGGGAGTACGCTTGTAGAGCAGGCACCACGACAAAGTGGAGCTTTGGCGATGATGAGGAAGAGTTGGAAAAATATGCCTGGTATCGTGAAAATAGCAACAGAACAACACACCCTGTAGGTGAGAAAAAACCAAACCCCTGGGGTCTCTACGATATGCACGGCAATGTCTGGGAGTGGTGTGAAGATTGGTACGATGAAGATAAGGATACTAAAGTCCTTCGGGGCGGCTCGTGGTTCAACGTTGCTGTTTTCTCCCGCTCCGCCTTCCGCTTCAGGGGCATTCCGGTGAGCCGGTACGGCGGCAACGGTTTCCGTCTCCTCAGAACTTTACCTTCTTGATTGGCTGTTTTTACCCTTGGGATTTTTACCTTTGATTTTTGAGAAGTCCCGCAGGGCGGCGATATTTTTTGATCGGTATCAGATGGACGCAAACAAGTTTGCGTGTCCTGAAATCTGGGACCCTCAAACTTGTTTGAGGCAATGCCCCGTGCAGATACGT
>JANTGA010000080.1 GCA_024763175.1 Sulfurovum sp. | reverse complement strand
TCCGGATCACCCAGCGCTTTGACGTATTGCTCGATTTTTCTCTCTACGGCATTTATCACGTTACTCCCCGTCTCGATACTGACTATTCACACTGTGTGACAATATTGCCGACAAGCTCAATGAAGAGACTGTTCGTCCGGTCTTCCAGCTCTTTTTCGATGATCATAGTCTTCAGGAGATTTTCATGCTCCTCCTCCAGTCCTCTCTCTTCGAGCATCTTCTCTGCTATCGCCAGACGCTGCAGCATCTTCTCCAATTCCATCTCTACGATATTCTGATTGGCTGTTTTTGCGATACTGAAGTAGTTGCTTTTGGGTGTACTCATCATATAGTCGTCATCATCAAATATATTCATTTTTTGCTTATTCCTTTATTGTGTCTAAAATAGAGAGAGATTATAGCAAAATTCTTTTAAGGGGTGGCACACTTGTGCTTCTCGCATCAAGCACCTCGACGACCTGGGTGCTTCTGCCTGGACTCGGGGCGGGCAATACGCAACTTGCGGGTTAAAATCTATACGAAACGCCTACCGTCCACATATCTGCTGTCACATCGGCATCCGTTGCGATCCCGTCGAAGCCTTTGCCGTCGTACATTCGCACATAGTCCACAAAGACCGAGACTTTATCATTGAAAGCATAGTCTATCCCCAAACCCCACTGAAATCCGACCTCTGAAAGATTGACATTGATGCCCGACCCCTCTGCGAGTGGGGCATTACTCAGCGTCGTTTTGCCATAGCCCAGCAGAAGATAAGGGGAGAAGTTTTCGACAGGATACATTGCCTTGAGATAGAGTGCTGTATTGCTGAAATCCGTTGGATAATCCACATAATCAGGATTGGGAGTCGTTCCGTGTGCATAGTCGGCAGATCCGATATTGAATGCATATCTTCCCAGAATGCCGATATAGCGGTTATACTGATACTCCATCTGCAACACGATAGATTTTGCAGTGAATGCTTCATCGGTCGTATCATTTCTCAATTCCATATTAGAGAGTCCAAGTCCCATAAAAACATTACTCTCATTCGTGACGAATGCTGCATCGCTTTCGTTTGTCTTGCTCTTTTCGTCCGCGACGGCCAATCCGCCCAGTGTCACGATCAGGACAAATGCCAAGATACTCTTCTTCATAGCTGCTCCTTTTTTACATCAAAAATATAGTATAGATCAATCACTATTAATGGATGCTGAGGATTGGCGCCTCACTTTATAGATCACTGCGTACATCAAAGGCACATAGTAGAGGTTGAGTATCGTTGCCCAGGCGATACCAAATCCCAGGGAAACTGCCATCGGCTGGATGATCAACGCCTGGCCGCTGGCAAAAAACATCAGTGTCAACAGACCCAGGACGGTCGTGATAGAAGTGAGCAAAATGGGACGGAGGCGATGTCCGGCCTTTTCGACCATCTCATCATAATTTTGACTGCCTTTGATAAAATCGAGCATGATCAATCCGTCATTGACGACCACGCCGGCAAGCCCGATGATTCCCATCACGCCGGGCATGGTCATGTTGATCCCCAGCAGATAATTACCGGCCAGTGCCCCCACAATAGAGAGAGGAATGGTAGAGATGACAATCAGCGGCAAAACCAATGAGTTGAACATCCAGACCAGAGAGATGAAGATCAGGAAGATAGCGATCAATGCCGCCTCGCTCATCTCTTTTTTCATCTGTTTGTTCTCTTTTTCTTCGCCTTTAATGACGACTTTCACACCCTCCTCTTCAAGCTCTTTGAGCAGAGGACGGACTTTCTCCATCACTTCAGTGGCAAGTATCGTCTTGCTGTCGACTCTGGCAAAGACAGAACGCATCCGTTCACCATCTTCTTTGAATATTTTGACAAAACTTTTTTCATAATGGAAGTCGCAAATATCACTCAATCGAACGATCTGCTTACCGTTTGGTGTCGTAAGGCGCACCGACTCTATCTGCATACTTCTATCTTTTTCCGGATCTTCGATACGGATGCGGACCAAGCCGGTATCATTAAACATTTTGCCATATTCTGCCTTGAGCAGCGTTCCCTTGAGGCTCTTTGTGATATATCCTTCACTGAACCCAAGCTGCTGGCCATACTCATTGACACGAAGCTTCAACTCTCTGACGCCCTCTTTGGCATTATCTCCTATGTCATGGACTCCATCGATTGCTTTCAGGGCCTCTTTAAGGCGGACAATGGAACTCATGGATTTTTGCGGATCAGGCGCGACCAATCCTATCTCGATATCATGGCCTACGATACCCGTTTGCTGCACATATGCATTGATCTCCTGAAACACAAGTGTTCCATTGGATAGTTTTTTCTTCCTAAGAGGATCAACGATATCTTTTTGTATCTCCTTGACAATCTCCTGCGCTTTGTGAAGGCGAATCATATCGCTTCCGTCATACTCCAGAGAAAAAACAGGATTAATATATTTGTCGAAAAAATTCTGCGGTGCCCTTTCATGAAGATTGATAAAGATTTGGAAGAGATTGTCTCCCAACTCGAAACTCTGATCAGGGTTAAACATCATACCGATCACCGATGTGACAGAAGCCGCTTCACTTTTGGGAAGTTTTTCCAGCAGGCTTTTTTCTACCTGGACGATCAGGGCTTCTGTATCTTCCAGTTTGGAATTGATATCCACTTTTCCATTGATATAGATCTGCGTCGTATCAAACTCCGGAAAGAGCTGAAATTTGGTGATCTTCGCCATCCCGGCAGTCGCCAAAAGAATAAAAAGCACCAGGATTGCCAGTGAACGCTTTTTTGTCTGCAATAGTCGTTTCAGTATGCTGTCATAAAGGGCGATCATCCGATCCCAAAAAGCGCTTCGTTCCTGCTCTTTTTGGAATTTTCCCATCGAAAAAAACTCTTTGGCATGCAACGGAAGAAAATAAAATGCTTCAAAGAGCGAGCTTAGAAGCAAAACGGAGATCATCACCGGAAGCACTTTCATGAACATTCCCATCTGTCCACTCATGATCAGTAGTGGCAAAAAAGCAAAAACCGTCGTCAGCGTCGCCGTCAGGACTGCGGGAAACATCTCCGCAGAGCCGTCGATCGCCGCTTCCCTGGGTGTTTTCCCCATCTCCATATGCCGGAAAATATTTTCTGCCACGACGATCGCTTCGTCCACCAGCATCCCCAGGGCGATCAGAGCACCCAGCAGCGTCAGCATATTGAGACTGTATCCGATCAAATCAGCAGCGATCAATGTGATAAAAAAACTTGTCGGAATACCGATGGCTACCACCAGTGCGATCCTGAAATTGACACTCAAAAAGAGTGCCAAAAACACGAGAATCAGTCCAAAAAGAATATTCGAAGAGACCAGATTGAGCCTGTTTTTGATCCAGATAGAGGTATCGGTATACGCTTCTATTTCTACATCAGGATATGTTTTGGCAAACTCACTGACCATTGTCCGGATCTCCCGGCTCAAAGCTATCGCATTCCCCTCTTTGGTTTTGTTGATATTGATAGAGATATTCTTTTTCCCGTTAAAGTGTGAAATTTCACTGGGCTCGCCAAGCTCAAAAGAGACTGAGGCTATATCCCCCAGGCGCACACGCTTTCCGCCAACAGAGAGGAGCTGATCTTCGAAAGTTTTGACGCTCTTCTCTCCATTGATTGTCGAAATATAGAGATGGCTCCCCTTCTGCTCTATTGTGCCGATGGGAAAGATGGAGCTTAGTGTATTGATCGCCTGATAAACAGCATTTTTTGAGAGTTCGTACGCTTCGAGCTTTTTTTCATCGATCCGGATCAACACTTCATCGTCCGCATCACCGCGTATCGTGATCCCGCTGAGATCTTTGTATCCGCTCAATTTACTCTTGAGTTTTTCTGCAATCTCCAGCAGCTCTCTGGTAGGCTTGTCTCCCGAGATCGCCAATAGCAGCAGAGGAACATCGTATTGTGATATCTTTGCTGTGGGTTCATCCATATCTGCGGGCAGATCGCGACGGGTATTGGAGACCACATCCTTAACATCACCCAGCACCAGCTGATTGTCACTGCCGGGCTTGATATCTGCTCTGATGAAGAAGATGCCGTTTTGGATACTGGTATCGATATTTTCTATTTCGCTGATACTCTTGATCTCATCTTCGATCGTCTTGACGACCATTTTGTCCAGGACATCGGCACTGGCTCCCGGATAGCCGCCGGTGATCGTGATCTGATCCAGCTCAGACGGAGGGAAGATCTCCTTGGGAATATTTTGATACGAAAAGATCGCTACAACCAGCATAAAAAGCAGCAGGATATGGTTGATGATCGGCCGATCGATCGAAAAAGTGATAAAAGATTTGATCATTCACATACCTCACTGTCATTGATATCGAAAATTGTATCGGATATTCTATTTTTAAATTTCAATTTCTGCACCTGGTTTTTCAGCATTTTTTTCTCCTCACGCAGAGCAGAGACTTCTCGCTCGATATAGTTGACTCTCCTGCTTTCATAGTATATATGGTTACTCAGATAGATCTTCATCGCTGCAAGGATCACAACGATCACTATTGAGATGACGATGATCAAAAAGAGACTCACAGAGATACCGTTCTGCTTAGATCTTTTTTTCCTTCTTTTTTTTCCCGATACTGACATCTTCTTCACTCCGGGGACTTAAAAACAAACGATCTGAGCTTGGCGCTGCGGCTTCTCGGATTGGCCTTCAGCTCCTCATTGCCGGCGATAATCGGTTTGCGGTTGCGCACCTTGCCCAGCGCATGGTTTTTGCCGCAAGTACAGCGGATCGCCTGAGGATCGCAAATGCACTCCTGAGTCCATCTGCGAAAACGGTTTTTGACCAGACGATCTTCCAGGGAATGAAATGTGATCAGCGAAACGATCGCACCGGCGGGCTTCATCACCTCAAGTGCATCCAGCAGCCCCTCGATCTCGCCCAGCTCATTGTTGACTTCGATCCGTATCGCCTGAAACATCAGAGTCGCAGGATGGATTTTGCCACCTTTTGGCATGACTTCCAGAGCGATACGGCTCAATGCCTTTGCACTCTGGATCGGTGCTTTGGCTCTCGCATCGACGATCGCTCCTGCCAATTTCCGGTAAGAGCGCACTTCGCCATACCGGTCAAAAATATCTTCCAGCGCTTCACGGCTGTAGCCATTGACCACCTCATACGCACTGAGTGTGGCACTGCTGTCCATCCGCATATCCAGCGTCTCACTCTCAAAACTGAATCCCCGTCCCTTTTTGTCCAATTGCAGAGAAGAGACACCAAAATCAGCCAGCACTGCGACGATCGGAGACTCTTTGAGCTGTGGCAACACTGTCGCAAAAGTCCCCCTGTAGAGCCTGCTCCTCTCAGAGAAGGGCGCCAGCCGCTTTCGCGAAAAATCCAACGCCTCCTGATCCCTGTCTATCCCGATATGTTTCAACCGCGCATAGTGCTCCAACATCGCTGAACTATGGCCGGCATAGCCCAAAGTACAATCGACAAAATACCCCTCATCTATCCCCGAAAAACTCTTCACTACTTCATCCCTCAAAACTGGGATATGGGGTGTCTGCACAGATTATCCTTTCACTCAAAATAAGAATGCTATAATACCAAAATATTACAAAAAGGGATGAACGATGGAAATGGGAGCCCATTTGATCGAAGACATCAAGCATGTTTCACTCTCGATGTTCAACAAAAATTTCTTTAGTGTTTTCCATGGGTCTATCTCTGCGAGAGTTTCTACCCAGAGTTTCATCATCAACAAAGAAGATACCATCCTCAATGAAGTGACAGAGGATGCACTGATCCGTCTTGATTGTCAAAAAAAAGATTATCGCTGGAGTTCTGCCAGCGGTGATGTCGAAATCCATGAGCAGATCTATCAGAAAATTTCGAGTGCCAAGTATATCTCCTACACGATGCCGCCTTATGCGACAGCATTTTCTCTCAAACACGGCAAAGTATCGCCACGTGACTATTTCGGCAAGAAAAAACTAGGTGATGTCCTGATCTATGATCCCAAAAATTTTGACGATTGGGAAGAGAGAGCCCCCTATGAGATATCGCGTTTTTTTCAAACCAATAACACCCATCTCCTGCTTATCAAAGGATTTGGGCTGCTCTCTTACGACCGTGATATTATCGAAATGGCAAAAAAAGTTTCGATATTGGAAAACAGCTGCCGTCTTTTGGCTATTAGTTCCTTTTCGTAGCATGGTTTTTGCTATAATAAAATAACACACTTATCAAGACAGGAGTAGAAGCTGATGGAACCAGAGGGACAGATAGGGAAGCGCCTGCAAATAATCAAGATTGCGATCTCCCTTACAGATGAGGAAGCGATCAAGATGCAATGTTCAAATCTTGAACACTTCAAAAACGACGAACAGCTCGAGAGCATCCTCTCTGTTCTTGACGATGGAAATTATGTGCAGGCTTCCAACCTGATCGATCGGTATATCCAGGGGCCCTATGATGCGGGCTCAAAATCGCCCCAGAGTGAGACAGGGGGATCGGGCCGCAATGCCATACACAGCCCTGAAGAGGAGGAGCTGATCAAAAAATTCGGCCTTTTTGTGGATGAGACGGGCGAAGATTTCATCGAAGAGATGGATGAGGACGCCATCCTCTCCGTATCTGAATCCGCAGAAAAAGAGGGAGTAGTCTCACAGGAGGATGAGCGAACGCTTCCACCCGAACAACCCAGTGCCGAAGAGATCATGGCCCGCTATCATGCGACCGAAGAAGAGAAACCTTCCCCGAGCAAAACGACAACGACACATGCCAAACCATCAGACCCCCTGGAAGCAGAAGACAAAACAAAAAAGAGCAGCCCAAACGGGGAAGAACAAAGTATCTATGCTGAATCGGAAGACTCAGAAGAGCCTGAAGAGGCTCTGTCCAAGGATGAGACAATAGAGTATGCTCCCATCTCCTATATCGATCAAAAAGTCAAAAATATGCTCAGTCAGTATCCACAGGTCGAAGAGAGTTCAGAGCCGTTCGAGAGCGAAGAAAAACTGCTCTATACGATCAGTCTCGAAGGATACACAGAAGAAGATATCGAAAATACGATCGAGAAAGTGTATGCACTTCAGGAGAAAGGCGAGCTGGGAGAAGCAGCACGTCTTTTGATCATCGCCGCTTCCACCGAGTCACTCTATGCCCAATACATCCTTGCCAGAGAACTCTACAGGGGAAATATCCTCCAAAAAGATATCCCCGAAGCCTTTACTCAGATCAATCGTATGGCAATCAATGAGTATCCCGAAGCCGTCTGTGACCTCGCACAATTCTACGAACACGGTATTGTCGTCGACAAAAATAAGAAAAAAGCCTTTTCACTCTATCAGGATGCATTGGATCTTGGCATACAGCGAGCTGATGCCCACCTCACCAGAATGCAGGAAGAGTCCGAAGGACTCCTCAGCAGACTTTTTAGAGGATAAAGAGCATCCTTCCCCCCCAACACCATAATTAGGGCAACCACAAAGGATTGCCCCTACGGTCGTCCTGTAGGGGTGTCTCTTGTGGGTACTCCCCCAAGGAATTTCCCTCATAGTCCCCGTTTCGCAGGGGCAACCCCTTGTGGTTGCCCTTTTGCTTTCCCCGGGTTTACGCGGCATCTACCGGGATCTGGTCGTCTACTGTCACAGTGACTGTCGGATCGTAGGATGCCATAGCGTCACTGTCGGCGACCGGAGCTGCATCGCTGCTGCTGGTATCGGGTGTGACAGGCTCAGGGTTTTCTCCGGGGAGGATGTCGTCGAGGTCATCGCTCTCTGACGTTTCTCTCTCAGATGCTTCGGGCTCAGTGTCAGCTTCACTCTTCTCCTCTTCTGTATGTTCCTCTTTGGTCTCGTCCGCTTCTTCGCTGGATTGGGCTTCATCGGACTCTGACGCTTCTGCCGTGTCGCTGCTGTCAGTTTCTGCCTCGGATGTTTCGTCAGCTTCATCCTCTTTGGCATCGGCGTCTTCTGCGTCTTCTGCGTCTGCTGCGTCTGCTGCTTCGTCCGCTTCGGCATCTTCAGCTTCCGTTTCTTCTGTTTCTTCAGCTTCTTCCGTTTCTTCATCGGCTTCAGCTTCTTCCGTTTCATCGGCTTTGGCATCTTTGGCTGTATCGTCTGCTGCTTCCTCTTTTGCTACAGGAGCATCCTCTGATGCCTCGTCACTGCTGCTCTCCTCTGTCTGACTGTATGCATCATCGCTGTTGTCGTCTGATCGCTGCTCTTGTGTATCACGCTGCTCTGCTTCACTCTCCTGGTTCTGTGAGTGATCAT
>JANTGA010000079.1 GCA_024763175.1 Sulfurovum sp. | reverse complement strand
CTCTTCGACTGATAGGAATATAGAGTTTGAATATCGCCCCTATGGGGTTTGAAACGTAGAATATTTATCGATCTATACCTATGTCTCTCTCCGTTTGAATATCGCCCCTATGGGGTTTGAAACTCGTCTGCTCCCAGTTGGTATGGCCGGTCATATCTTTCGTTTGAATATCGCCCCTATGGGGTTTGAAACTATGTTTTTGCAACCGCATTTTCATCCAACATCCCGTTTGAATATCGCCCCTATGGGGTTTGAAACACCTCTGTTGTCCAATGCCTCTGAAAGGCTGCTTGGGTTTGAATATCGCCCCTATGGGGTTTGAAACCTGTTCACGGCGTCAATTATATCTTGCCCCGTAAATTTGAATATCGCCCCTATGGGGCTTTAAACTGCAACGGGGCTGAAGCCGCCGGTTCCCTGGGGTAATTTGAATATCGCCCCTATGGGGTTTGAAACTCTCTTTGCATTAAAATATCACCGTGTATGTTCGAGTTTGAATATCGCCCCTATGGGGTTTTAAACTGCAACGGGGCTGAAGCCGCCGGTTCCCTGGGATAATTTGAATATCGCCCCTATGGGGTTTGAGACTCAATAATCCTATTAAAATATCCTGACAGGAAAAGTCCCTGACAAGAAACCAAAGAAGAGCAGCTTTTTGGCAAATCGGCGCCTATTTGACAGAGGAGACGACTTCGAGTTTCACTTTGGCAACACCGGCTCGTATCAAGCCTATCTCGTGGGCTGCCTTGAAAGAGAGATCTATCATACGATTTTTACTATAAGGGCCCCTGTCGTTGACGACGACGACTACTTCTTTGCCGGTAGAAAGCATCGAGACGCGCACTATCGTGCCGAGGGGGAGTGTTTTGTGTGCAGCCGTTAATTTATTCGCGCAATAAAGATCACCACAAGCGGTTGCTTTGCCATCCAGACAGTTCGCATAATAGGAAGCAATGCCTATTTCAACGGGTATCTTTTTGTTTCGGGCCACGATGGACCTGTCGCTCTCTTTTTTCGTTGCAGTCATACTCTTGACCCATACGGCAGGTGTCGCTTTTGCCTGCACACATCCCGACACCAAAAAAGTCGAGAACAGGATGGCACAAAAATAGATCAAGCTTGCAAAGTGGTGCACCATAGCAGTGCGGTTCAATAGGCTTTCAGTTCGTGATAGAGGCTATCGCGCTCCACCGGCTCAAAGCCGCTGTTTTTGATCAGCCCGACAAACTCATCGAGATCCATCCCATGGCTGCTGACTGCTCCGGCAGCAGACTGGATCGACTCTTTCTCTATGGTACCGTCCAGATCATCCGCACCAAACTCCTGAGCGATCAATGCCAAACCGATCGAAGCAGTGACCCAGTAGGCTTTGAGATGGGGTATATTGTCGAGGAGGATACGACTGATCGCATAAGTCTTCAGGATCTCCTGCCCGGTGGGATACTCTTTGACTTTGAGGAAGTTGTTGTCACGCTGATACACCAGAGGGATGAAGGCATTGAAGCCGCCCGTCTCATCCTGCAGATCACGCAGGCGCAGCATATGATCGATCCGATGCCTGCGCTCTTCAACATGCCCAAAAAGCATCGTCACATTACTCATCCGTCCACGCTGGTGCCACTTGCGATGAATATCAAGCCACTGATCCGATGTCACCTTGCCTTTGCAGATAAAATCCCTCACCGCTTCATCGAAGATCTCAGCACCGCCTCCAGGCATCGAATCTACGCCATTCTCGATCATCATATCCAACACTTCATCGTAGCTCATACCATATTCACGCGCCAGGAAATCGACCTCTGCCGCCGTCAGCGCCTTGACATGCAGATCAGGATAAGCCGCTTTGATCTTGCGAAAGGCTCCCATATACCACTCCAGGCCCGCTTGAGGATTGTGAGCCGAAACGATATGCACCTCTTTGGCACCCTGAGCATAGGAGTTTTCAGCGATTTTCAGAATCTCTTCGTGACTCATTGTATACTGGTTTGGGTTTTTTCGGCTGGCGGAATAAGCGCAGAATTTGCAGACATCCTTACAGACATTGGTAGGATTGATATGACGATTGGTATTGAAATAACTCTTATTGCCATACTTTTCACGTCGTATACGATCAGCCAGTTCGCCAAGTGCATAGAGGTCAAGATCATAGAGTGCCTCGCCCTCTTCCCGACTGAGACGTTCTCCGCTTTTTACTTTTTCGATCAATCTATTTTTGCTCATCTTTTGTTTCACTTACTTTTTCTGCTATTATAGCAGTAAAAAATTAGGAGTGATACGAATGACAACCAAAGAGCAGATCGAAGAGCTCCTTTATCAGAATGCGGAAGATTTTGAAATGGCAAAAGTCCTCAAGGCTGATATCGCAAGCTATTTTACGACGCTAGATCAAACATTTGCTACTTCAGGCGGAAAAGATTTCCTGCTCAAGCATACTGAAAAGATCGATGAAATACTCAGACTGATATACAAAATCGCACTTTATGGGGTATTTAAGAACTACCAGCCCATGAAAAATTCACTGCCTTTGAGCATGGCGGCACTGGGAAGCTACGGCCGTGGGCAGCTCTGTGTACACTCTGATATCGACCTGCTCATCGTCTACAAAGAGTTTCCCGGATACAACACTGACAAGATCATCGAAAAGATCTTTTATCTCATTTGGGACTGCGGCCTTAAGCTTGGTCACCGCGTCCACAGAATCGATGAATTGCTGGAGGCCTCCAGAGGCGATATCACGATCAAGACAGCCCTGATCGAATCGCGCTTCGTCGAAGGCTCGCATCACCTTTGGACTGAAACACAAAATGTTCTTAACACAATCCGACATGATGAGCCTCACGATTTTGTACTGAAGCGGCTCCTGGAACAGCATGCACTCCATCAAAAATATCCCTTCAGTATGGAGCCAAACCTCAAAGAGGGAAGAGGCGGCTTCCGGGATGCCAATCTCGTCTACTGGATAGGCAAAGTTCTGTATAATGTCGATCATATCTCTCAGCTTCCAGAATCGATCGTCATAGAGTCCGAGTATCGTGCTTTTCGACTTGCCCTTGATTTTCTTTTTCGTGTGCGATCGGCACTCCATCTTGCCAGCGGGAAAAAAGAGGATCGTCTCCGGCTGGACCTTATCCCGGATGTAGCACACTATCTGGGCTACGAAAACAGTCAGGCATCCCATATGAGATTTTCCAAAAAAGTACTCTCCCGGCTCAGAATTATCTATCTTTACACGACGATCTGGCTGGACCTCCTCGCACAGGAGTATGGTATCAAAGAGGAGGGCCTCCTCGAGGCCTTCGATCAGGAAACAGGCTCGGAAATGAAGCATGTTCTTCATGCGCTTATGACGTATGCTACGCATGAGTACAAGGCATCCCCTGCACTGCTCCAGCAGCTTATTCATGCTTCCAGGCCGGAAAAGATCGATCAGGACTACTACCCGCTCATTCGAGAAATTTTTAGAAAGCCTCATGCCTACTGCGTCCTTGTCACGCTCTCGCGGGCGAGACTGCTCGACTACGTCATTCCTCCACTCAAAAAAGTGATCGACCTTCCCCAGTTTGACGGCTATCATCGATTTCCTGTCGATGCCCATCTGCTCGCGTCGCTCTATCATCTGGAAAATATAGAAGATCCTTTTGTTCGCTCACTCTATGAAGCACTCTCGGCAAAGGAGAGAGAGATGATCAAGCTGGTCACCTTCCTGCATGATGCAGGCAAGGGGCGCCAGCGAGACCACTCACTCGTAGGAGCATCGCTCTTCAGGATCTTTGCACGCTCGCTGGGCTTTGAGCAGGAACAGATAGACGAAGGGATAGTTCTGATCCACAACCACGTCTTGATGAGTAATGTTGCCCAGAGAGAGGACCTCTATAGTGAAAAAAGCATTATGAAGTTCGCGTCACAGTTCAAAACAAAAAAGATGCTTGACCTGATCTATATCCTTACCTATGCTGATTTAAACGGAGTCGGACAAGAGATCTACAGTACTTTCACGGCACGACTCCTCAAAACACTCTATAATCAATCGGTCGAATCTCTGGAGCACGAAGAGATGATGGATGAAGTTGCGCTGCGCGTCACCAAAGAGAAGAGCCTCAAATGCTGTGCAGACTTCCAGGCATTAAGCAGAATCGAACAAAAAAGCATCCTTTCCATCCCTTCCAATCTCTTCTTTTTGCACTATTCACCTGAAAAAATTCTTCAGATCGCAAAAACGTTATGGGAAACTGAGACATTTTACTATACCGTCAGCAACCACTATTTTCTCACGGTAGAAATAGTCAGCCGAAAAACATTCAGTCTTGGTTATTTTCTAGCAAAACTCTCCAGGCTGAATCTCGTCAATATGGATATCTGCAAACTCTCCAACGAGGAGAAGTTTTTTCGGCTTGATTTCAAAGAGAAACTTGACGAACACGAACTTCCCCGGGTAGAAAAATTGATCGAAGAGGGGTTCGATACTGATATGACAGCACCGACTGTCATACCTTCAATCCAAAATGAAGAGATCCTGGTCGACTGTGATCACTCAAGAAGCTATGCACTGCTGAGGCTCAACACCCGCGATCAGAGAGGATTGATCGCTTATCTCATCACCCTCTTTGATGCACTGAAGATCGATATCGTCACAGCCAAAATCCATACACAAAAAAAGATTGCCAGAGATCTCTTTTTGATGGAGAAAGATGGAAACTTTTGCCATAATCGTGATACAATTATAGAAAAATTGACAAAAGGCAAATAAAGTATGTGCGGAATAGTAGGATATTTGGGCAAGAAAGAGAAAAAAGAGATACTGCTCGATGGATTGCAGGAACTCGAATACAGAGGCTATGACTCTGCCGGTATTGCCGTGATAAAAGACCGTAAGCTCAATCATTTCAAGGCAATCGGAAAGTTGAAAAACCTCCGGGAGAAGACCAGGGATTTCAGCTCGGAAGGATTTGGTATCTCGATCGGCCATACCCGCTGGGCAACCCATGGCAAACCGACCGAGCTCAATGCCCATCCACATCTGGGACAATACAGCTATGTCGTCCACAACGGTATCATCGAAAACTATCAAGCACTCAAAAAAGAGCTCCAGGAGGATGGCGCCGTCTTTTTGAGTCAGACAGACACGGAGACCATTGTTCACCTTTTTGAGAAGTATCATCAAACATCAAATGATCCGTTTGATGCCTTCCAAAAAACTATCGAACGCCTGGAGGGTGCCTACGCCACACTGCTGATCACAGAAGCGGCACCCGATACGATCTTTTTTGCCAAGAACGGCTCTCCGATGCTGATCGGATTTGAGGAGGAAGATGTCTATTTCGCCTCTTCTGATACACCCATTATCGGGAAGGCGACAGAGGTTTATTATCTCGAGGACAGAGAGTATGGTTATGCCAAAAAAGGCGAAGTAGCACTCTTCGATGCCCAGGGCAGCAAAAGCTTCCAGAAGCAGACACTGCCGACTGACAAAGCGATGGCACAAAAAGATGGATACCGCTTCTTTATGGAAAAAGAGATCTATGAACAGTCCAGCGTCATCAGTGATACTATGATCGGACGTATCAATGATGAGCAGATACACTTCGACGAGCTGGAGAGTGACTTTTTCGACGGTATCGATGCCATCAAAATCTGTGCCTGCGGCACCAGCTACCATGCTGCACTGGCATCCAGCTATCTTTTTGAGCGCTTTGCAAAAGTGCGCTGTGATATCGAGATCGCCAGTGAGTTCAGATACAAAGAGCCTCTTCTTGATGATAAAACTCTCTTTATCACCATCTCTCAGAGTGGCGAAACGGCCGATACACTCGAAGCGCTCAAAATGGCGAAACGTGCCGGGCTCAAAAGCCTCTCGATCTGCAATGTCGATAACTCCTCGATCGTCAGGGAGAGTGATGCTGCCATCCTGACGCGCGCAGGGATCGAAAAGGGAGTCGCCAGCACCAAAGCCTTTGCGACACAGGCGATGGTACTCTGGATGCTCTCACTCTATCTGGCAGACAAACGACAGATGATCAGCCGGGAGCAAAAAATGATCGAGATCGATGCGATGCGTCGCACACCCAAGGCGCTCATCGTGACCGAAGCACTCCATGGCAAACTGCACCGACTCTCCAAACGCTATCTTCATGGACATGGCTTCTTCTTCATCGGCAGGGATATCTTCTATCCGCTCGCACTCGAAGGAGCACTCAAGCTCAAAGAGATCTCCTATCTTCATGCCGAAGGCTATCCGGCAGGAGAGATGAAGCATGGCCCCATCGCACTGGCTGACAGTGAACTCTTCACGATCGCATTGATGCCTAAAACATTGCATTATGACAAGATCAAAAGTAACGTCGAAGAACTCAGTGCCAGAGATGCGACGATCCTGGCTATATCACCGGAGCCTTTTGAGCTGGCAGATGATTTTATCCAAACACTGCAGTCCACCCATCCGATGCTTGAATTTTTTGAAATGATGGTGATCACACAGATCCTGGCCCTGGAGATATCGATCAGGCTGGGCAATGATGTCGATATGCCGAGAAATTTGGCGAAGAGTGTGACCGTAGAGTAGTCAGAAGTTAGCACTCTTGCTTCTTCTTGACTGACAGGAAACGTGATCTTTGGTTATTTGTTCTCTGTTTTCAACTCCATCAGCTCTTCGAGCAGTTCGTCTATCTCCTCTGCTTCGATCTCTTCGCGAGAGAGGTCTTCGAGTATCGCATAGCACTCGGTACGCATATCCCGAAGCTCTTCAAGCTCCTCTTTTTGTATCGCATTGGCATTTTTTGTTTTGTCGATCACTTCAAAAAGCTCATCGATGGCTGCTTCCACATCGGGAAGAATTTCAAGCTCGAGAAGATTTTTGAGTTTTTTGCTATTTTGCATCACTACTCCTTATGGTATTTGAAACGCCCATCCGCTTGAGTATACTGACAATCGGCAGGCAGTATTGCCTCTCTATAGAAAGTGTCCAAGCTCCTCTTTTTTTGTTTTGAGATATTTCTCATTGTAGGGATTTGCTTTGATTTGGATAGGAAGGCGCTCTACGATCTCTATCGAACCCAGACTTTCGATCTTTCTGGGATTGTTTGTCAAGAGTCTGAGCCTTTTGATGTCATAGTGGCGGAGAATAAACTCAACGATCTCATAAGTCCTCTCATCTGCAGAGAAGCCCAGCTGATGGTTGGCCTCCACTGTATTGTATCCCTGATCCTGAAGCGCATAAGCGTTGACCTTGTTCAGCAGGCCGATATTGCGCCCCTCCTGCCGATGATAGATCAGCATTCCTCCCTTTTGGGCGATCAACTCAAGTGCAAAATGGAGCTGTTCACCACAGTCACACTTGATCGATCCCAGGGCATCGCCGGTCAGGCACTCAGAGTGTACCCTGACAATAGGCGTATCAGAGAGCAGATCTGTAAATAGCGCCAGATGCTCCTTCTCATCCTCTTTGAATGCCTGGATTTTAAATGTACCGTATTTGGTCGGCAACGTAGCGATGTTTGATATGTCTATATTTTTCATGAACGCATTATACTTTATAAGTGCTAAGTGCTAAGCATTCATCATCAAGATGCGTCACTCTTAGTACTAATAATGTACAATACAGAAAAATGAAAAATAAGGCGCCGTTTATGTTTGCACGTTTTAGAAGAAAGAGAATCAATCCTGTCCTGAGAGACCTCCTCCAGGAGACACACCTCAGCGTCGATGACTTCATCTATCCGCTCTTTGCTCGCAGCGGAGAGGGGATCAAAGATGAAGTTGCTTCGATGCCTGGGGTTTATCAGATGAGTATCGATGAGATCGTCAAAGAGTGTGATGCCCTGAAAAAACTGGGAATTTATGCCATCATCCTCTTCGGCATCCCCGACACCAAGGACAGTGTCGGCTCCGATGCTCTCTGTGAACACGGCATCATCGCTGACACGATCCGTGCCGTCAAAAAAGCACATCCCGACATGTTCGTCGTCACCGATCTCTGCTTCTGCGAATATACGGATCACGGACACTGCGGCGTGCTCGATCCCGTGCTCGAAACAGTGGACAACGATATCACGCTGGACAATCTCGCACAACAGGCAATCGTTCATGCCAAAGCCGGCGCCGATATGATCGCACCCAGCGGAATGATGGATGGGATGATCACTGCGATCCGCCGTGGCCTCGACAGTGCAGGCTATGAAAATCTTCCGATCATGAGCTACTCCAGCAAATTTGCTTCTGCCTACTATGGCCCTTTCCGCGATGTCGCTGAGTCTTCACCGAGTTTTGGCGACAGGCGAAGCTACCAGATGAATCCTGCCAATAGAAATGAAGCGATCCTCGAAAGTATCGAAGATGAAAAAGAGGGTGCCGATATCCTGATGGTCAAACCCGCCCTTGCCTATCTGGATATCATTCGTGATGTCAAAAACAATACCCGTCTTCCTCTCGCCTGCTACAATGTATCAGGTGAATACTCGATGCTCAAAATGGCTGCCA
>JANTGA010000078.1 GCA_024763175.1 Sulfurovum sp. | reverse complement strand
CCCAACTTCGACACCCCCACAAAACAAACCCACCATTTTCAGCTAATTCCAGAGACTAAAATCCCACAAATAGGGCATTCCACTAGCAAATACTCCAATGTGGTACCCGAATTAGACAATCATAAGAATCTATCAAGAAAACCTCTGGTATGATTGTGCTATGTATATCATAAAAACCGTTTCAAAAAGCAAAAAAGATGGCAGTAAGAAATACTACACTTTTAGATTAATGGAATCTCAAAGAGTAGGTGATAAAGTTAAAAAGATAACTTTATTGAATTTAGGGAGTGATTTCAGTATAGATCAACCACATTGGGCAAATTTTAGTAAAAGAATAGAAGATATTATACACAAGACACCGTCTTTGTTTGAATTTGATAAAGATTTAGAGTCACAAGCCCAAGGATATGCTGCAAGATTAATTATATCAAAAGCAAAAAAACAACCATCAGTCACTAAAAATGAAGAAGAGGACATATACAAAGAGATAGATACCACTTCAATAGACAATGTTGATTCTAAAGATATAGGGTGTGAACATATTATCTACGAAACAATCAAAATATTAGAGCTGGATACTAAACTAAAAGAGCTGGGATTTACCAATGTGCAACTCAATAGCGCCATAGGCACTATTGTAGCAAAGATGATAGATCCCAGCAGTGATATCAAAACTTATAGATGGCTATGCAATAAAAGCGGAATCAATGAACTACTTGATTGTGATTTCAATAAAATATCTTCAAGTAATATCTATAGGGTTGCAGATAAACTCTATGATCATAAAGATGCCCTGGAAAAGCATCTTTATGACAAACAAAAACAGATATTTGACTATGAACAGACGATAACCCTCTATGACCTTACCAATACCTACTTTGAAGGTGGAGCCAAAGGGATTGAAAAAGCAAAAAGAGGCAGAAGCAAGGAGAAGAGAAGCGATGCACCGCTTGTAACACTGGCAGTGATGTTAGATAGCAGTGGGTTTGTAAGAAAGAGTGAAATATTTGATGGCAATATTGGTGAGCCTACAACATTTATCCAGATGCTGAACAAGTTAGGCATACCGAAAAGAGAGAGTGATCTTTTTTCTAAAAAATCACTGGTTGTAATGGATGCAGGAATAGCCAGTCAAGAAAACATTGATTACCTTACAGAGCAAGGATATCACTATATCGTCGTCAGCAAGAAAAGAGATAAAGCGTTTGATGAAGAGAGGGCAGTGCCTGTAAAGCTGAATAAAAATGAGCAAACGATAGTCAGAGCGGTAAAGGTGATAAACAAAGAGACCCAAGAGGCAGAACTGTTTGTCCACTCTAAAGCTAAAGAGTTAAAAGAGCAAGCAATGCAAACAAGAGTGCAAAAGATATTCATAGAAAAACTTCAACACCTCAAAGATGGATTGGCACTAAAAAGAAGAATAAAAGAGTATGAAAAGGTATTAATGAGTATAGGCAGATTAAAAGGGAAATACCCTACTATTGCACAATACTACAACATAGATGTCAAAAAAGATCCAAAGGGTAAAAACGCAATAGAAATCACCTGGGAAGAGAAAAAATCACTGGAAGACAAAACAGCTCTCAATGGCGTCTATGCTCTAAGATCAAACTGTATAGATATGAATGAAAAAACGATGTGGAAAACCTATACAACACTGACAGACTTAGAAGCAGTATTTAGAAGTTTAAAAACAGAGCTTGGACTTCGTCCCATCTTTCATCAGAAACAATCCAGAGTAGATGGACATCTGTTTATTACACTTTTAGCCTACAGTATATTGCACACTATAAGATATAAACTAAAACAAAATAATATACACTATAGCTGGGATAGAATCAAAGAGATATTGAACACAACCCACAGAGTGACCACCAGTATGAAGTGCAAAGATGGAACAACCCTGCATATTAGACAAAGTGAACTCTTAAATGAAGAGCAAAAGGAGATCTATACTCTATTGGGAGTTAAACATAAGGCGGGAGAGACAATCAAGGTTTGCCTATAAGAGACTATTTCTAGTTTATAATTTAATAGATGTGGTACAGGTAGATTTTTTTAAATCGTGTCAAAAGCCCTTGGGTAGGGCTTCTTTGGAAAAAATATGTCGAAGATGGGTTATGGGTACCCACATATTCCCGCACAAATATTGCTCCAAATCAGAAACCCGATACTTGTCCGAGGGCAACCACAAGGGATTGCCCCTACGGAGAACCGAAAAATTGTACACCGTCTGTAGGTAAGTGCCCACTCACACTACATATAACAAAATAGCAAAAAACTGAAAGATCGACCCGGCCAGTATGAAGAGATGCCAAACGGTATGAAAGTACTTGATATTGTCCTTGACATAAAAGACAATGCCTCCCGTATAGGCGATGCCGCCGGCGACGATCAGCCAGAAGCCTCTGGGATCGATGTGGTGCTTGAAAAGGTATCGAAGACGAAGACGATCATCCAGCCCATCGTCAGATAGGCGATCAGCGAGAAGAGCTCGAAGCGTCCGGGGTAAAGGAATTTGAGTGTGATGCCTATCAGGGCGATACCCCATTCGATGCCGAAGATGGTCCAGTCCTGAGCGCCACCTACGACGACCAGCATGATAGGCCTATAGGTACCGGCGATGAGGAAGTAGATGGCACTGTGATCGAACTTTTGAAAGAGGTGTTTGAGATCGGTATCGGCGGAGGCGTGGTAGAGAGTGTCGAGCTGCCGTATATAATGACCAGTGTAGCACCATAGATCGCAACTGAAGTGATGCCTGTCGCATCACTCTCCAGAGAGGCGAATACCACCAACAATACAAGGGCCGCGATACCCAGAAAGAACCCTACTCCGTGGGTGATCGAATGCCAAATTTCTTTGGCCAGGAAAAAGTCGTTGACCTCATTGTTCATATTCGACTCTCATCATAGATTTAAAAAGAGTGAAATGATGAAAAACGCCAATGCCACCAACACGATCGTCGCACCGGATGAGAGTCCGAGATAGTAGGAGCAGAGCAGTCCGGAAACGACACTGACGAGAGAAAAGAGGATCGCCATCCATACCGTCTTGACGAAGTTCTCCTTGTAGAGCAGTGCCGTAGAGATCGGTAGCACCATCAATGCTCCGATCAGGAGTATCCCCACGATACGCATCGCCAGCGCCACTGTCACGGCACTGAGGACGACCAGCATCAGGTTGAGCCAGAAGACGGGGATGCCGCTCGCCTGGGCACTCTCCTCATCCAGTGTCACAAAGAGCAGCTTGCGGTAGCTTCCCAGCAGGAGCAGGAGCGATACGACAGTGAAGCCCACCGTGATCTTCGCCTCCTCGTCACTCACTGCCGTGATCGATCCGAAGAGATAAGAGAAGAGCGAAGCGTTAAATCCATCTGAGAGGTTGATCAGGACGATCGCCATCGCCAGAGCGCCGGAGAGGAAGATCGAGAGGATGGCATCGGAGTAGAGGCGTTTTTTGTAGCGCAGATACTCGATCGCCATCGCAGCGACTACTGCTACCACGATGGGCACATAGATAGGAGAAGCGTGTGTCACCAGACCGATACCGACACCCAGAAGAGCGATATGTGAGAGAGCATCGGGCAGCATCGCATAGCGTTTGAGCACGATGAAGCTCCCCAGGACTGCTGTCAGGAGCGAAAGTGATACCCCTACGACAAAGGCCCGCTGCATAAACTCATAGTCAAAAATTTCAAACATCAGGCATGCCCTCCGCAGTTGTGATGTACGACATGGGCCTTGGTGCCATAGACTTCGCTGACTGCTTCACAATTGAGCATCGCTTCTGGTGTACCTGCATAGATCAGCTTTTGATTGACAGAGAGTACGTCTGTCACATCGTCAGCGATGACACCGAGGTCGTGCGTGATGAAGATGATCGTAAGATTCTGCTCCCGGTTGAGCTGCTTGAGAAAGTCATAAAACTTGCGCTGTGAAGCGATATCGACACCCGTGCTGGGCTCATCCAGTATCAGGAGCTCCGGCTGCGAAACCAGTGCCCTGGCGATCATCACCCTCTGCCGCTGTCCGCCTGAAAGCTCGGAGAGATTTTTCTCTCTGAGGTTTGCGATCGATGCTGTCTCCAGTACTGATTCGATCTGCACCTTATCCTCCCTGCTCAGGCGGCTAAACCATGGCTTTTTCGCGGCCAGCCCCAGAGAGACTGTCTCGTAGACACTCAGGGGGAAATTGCTGTCAAAGAGTGAAACATTTTGCGGTACATAACCGATCTTGTGCCACGCCCTGAATCGCTTCCGGTCAATACCGAATATCTCTATCTTCCCGCTGCTTGGTGTGATAAGCCCCAGGAGTGCCTTGACCAGTGTCGTCTTCCCGCCGCCATTGGGCCCCAGGAGTGCGACATACTCTCCCTCCTCGATATCGAAGGAGATATCGCTCAGGATCTCCTGCTTTCCGACACGATAGTGGAGCCCTTCGACATGGATTATCGGCATTCAAGTCCTTTGCGAAGCTGCGTGAGATCCAAAGAGAGGAGCGAGATCAAATCTTCACCCTTCTCCTCTGCTCCCAGCGGGAGATTGCCCAGTGCATAGAGCGGCTCCAGTGTCAAATTCATATCCGTTGCCAGCTGTAACGCACTTTTGCTCGACTCGATCGGATCGGTAAAGAGATAATGTATGCCTCTGGCCCGAATCATCTCCGAGAGTGCTGCAACTCTGGCTGCGTTGGGCCTGGAGTGGGCGAAGATACCCATGATACTCTCTGTCTTGAAACCATACGTTCTCTCCAGGTAGGCAAACGCATCGTGCCCTACCAACAGCGTCTTTTTGCTGCACGTTTTCAAGCCATCAGCATAGCTTTTTTGCAGTTTTCTGAAACGCTCCTGCAGTGCTGAAGCATTGCGTCCAAACACCGCTTTGTGATCCGGATAGAGTTTGCTCAGACGTTCACTGATCATGTGGACCATTTTGATATCATTGCCAAAATCAAGCCAGACGTGCGGGTTGATCCCGCTATGATGGTGATGCTCATTGTGCTCAGTATGATGCGCCTCTCCCATATGGATCAGGTCCAGACCCTCTTCAAGTGAGAGTACTTCCACACTGGTCGCCCCTGCCAGCTTCTGAGTCCACGGCTCAAGGTCACTGCCAAGGGTGATCAAAAGATCTGCCTGGTCCAGCACCACCATCTCTACAGGTGTCGGAGAAAAAGAGTGTATTTCGTTGCCCGGCTTGATCAGGCGTTTGACTTCGACCGTATCGCCGACAATGCTTTTGGTGATAAAGTAGAGTGGATAGATGGTCGTTACGACTGTTTTACGCTGGGATGACACTGATTTGTTGTTGTTTTTGGAGACAAACACAATAGCAAAAACAATCATCATAAAAATAAAAACAAGACCAATCGCTCTCTTCATGATGCCACTCCTTTTTTTGGATATAGGATTATACACTAAATTTTTATCTTTCGGGAGAGCTTTACCCAGTTTATCAGGTCAGAGAAATCTTTTTCTGCAGCATATAGGCGGTATTATGAAGTTTTTTTTGATACACTTCAGTAAGGAGATACCATGGAGCACAAAAAAGCAACGATTGGTTATTTTTTCATTGTAGCAGCTTCTGTCGTGATCGTACTTGCCGGTGTCAAGACAGCATCGGTGATCATCGTACCTTTTTTACTCTCTCTATTTTTGGCGACGATCCTTGCACCTTTTTATTTATGGCTCAAAAAGCTCGGTCTTGGAAACTTTTTATCCTTGCTTATCATCGTCATTTTACTGCTTTTGGTCATCGGATCGATGGTGACACTTGTCGGCAGTTCCGTACAGGACTTCAGTCAAAATGTACCCCTCTATGAAGTCAAACTTCGTGATGATCTCGACGGCTTCCTGGAGATGATAGATAAATGGGGACTGCATATTCCCAAAAAGGATTTTATCACTATCTTCCAGACCAACAGCCTGATTCGCTATATCGCCAGTACACTGAAAAGCCTGGGCTCACTGCTGACCAACTCCTTTATGATCATTTTGACAGTGACTTTTATGCTGATGGAAATCTCACAGTTCACGACCAAGATAGAGCGAAGCAATACCAATGGTTTGACACGACTCAACGAGATCAGCGACAAGATCAAGCACTATATTCTGCTCAAAGCATCGACTTCAGCTGCAACCGGTCTCGCGATCGTCATACTTTTGCAACTCTTTGGTATTCACTATGCTGTGCTTTGGGGACTCTTGGCTTTTGTGCTCAATTTCATCCCTAATATCGGGTCTATCATCGCAGCTGTTCCAGCGGTTTTGATGGCGATCGTGCAGTATAGCCCGACCACAGCGCTCTGGATCATGCTGGGCTATTTGATAGTCAATCTCCTGATCGGATCCATCATTGAGCCACGGGTTCTCGGAAGAGGTCTGGGACTCTCTACGCTGGTGGTCTTCCTCTCATTGATCTTCTGGGGATGGCTGCTTGGCCCTATAGGGATGCTGCTCTCTGTACCGCTCACGATCATGATCAAGATCGCACTCCAGACACAACCTGACACCAAATGGATCGCAACCCTTCTCGACTCGGGAGGCGATATTGGAAAGTATCCGCAAAATATTTAATCGGATCTCTCCAATAGACTTGTTGCGGAATAAGTCTAATGTATTATGCGTTTTGATTGCCGGAGTCAGAAGACCCGGACCACAGATATCCGTCCAGAGTCTGACGTAGTGCATCAACACTGCGAATCGCCTTCTCGTGATCACTGAAACCCCAGTTGACCATCAGGTATGCTATCCCCGCTCTTTGGGATGCCATCTTATCGCGGCTTCCGTCACCGACGAAGAGTGCCTCTTCGGGCTCCCTCCCCAATACATCGAGTATCTTCAGCAGCATATCGGGATAGGGTTTGCCATGGGTGACATCATCGTAGCAGGCGATGGTGTCGAAGAGGTCGTAGATACCCAGGTGAGTGAGGGATTCGATCGTCGATCCGCGGTAGGCGTTGGTGGCGACGGCGAGCTCCCTGCCCTTTGATTTCAGATCGAGCAGGAGCTCCTTGATGCCGTCGTAGAGCAGGAGCTCTTTTTCGTGGTTTTGCGTGTAATATTCAGAAAACCAGGTTTCATGGTCTGCCTCGAAGTGGTCCGTCTTGTAAAAGTATTGGGCGGGATTGAGATGATGGTCATTGATCTTTTGGATGATCAGCCTGGGGTCCATCGGTGGGAGGTAGAGATGCTCTCTGACGTAGTTGATCGCATTGGCGATCGTGATCGAACTATCCACCAGCGTGCCATCCATATCGAAGATGACAAGCTTCTTTTTTGGTCCTGCCATATCTATCTACTCCGATTGATAGAACGAAGATAGATCGAGAGACTGATCAAAAGTGCCGAGATACCCACTATCAGATAGACGGCATAGAGGAGTTTGCCCGGATCCGTGATGGCAAACTTGAAGACCAGCATCAGCGACTCGATCGAGAGTGCGATGATGATGGAGCCCAGGAAGCGCACCATGGTCTGATGGATATCATCACCGCCCCGCTTCTTTTGGTGCCCCATCACTTCCTCTTCGAAAATCGCTTTGACCAGGTCAAAGATCGCCAGAGCGAGCGTCAGAAGGATGGTCGATTCGAAGATCTTCTTGATCGTAATCTCGGCAAAATTGAAACCATGAACCAACATATACCCGATACCCTTGACAAACAGCAGCATCGCTACGGCTGCCAGTGCGATAGAAAAAGCAGCATAGATATACTTGCTGACTTTTCCAAATACAGAATCGACAGAGGTGGGATGCACCATCTTGAGAATGTTCTGCAACGTGATATCGATACAGACGATATAGACTAGATTGCCCTCGATATCAAAGATCGGGTAGGAAGAAGTTACGACCAGATTGTTGTCCTGCAGCGAGGGATAAGGGTCGGTCAGGACGCAGCGCTTCTCCTGAACAGCACGGTAGTAGTAGGCTCTGTTGCTTAGATTTTGACCTGCACCCTGTCTCGCATAGGCTTCATGGACACTCACTGTATTGGTGACTTGTATCCCCTCTGCATTGAGGATATAGACCGAATCGAAGATCTGTATCTCTTCACTGGTCTTCTTGAGAGCAGCGACCACAGAGTCCAGAGAGACAGAGGGGAGCTTGTTGGGGATATTTCGGCTGAGCATATAGCAGAGATAGGCTCTGGCTTTGGTGCGTATTTCACCGAACTCCTGCATTTCCTTGATAACCATGGTAACTCCTTATCTAATAGTGATCTATGGGAGAATTTTTGCTACTTTTTCTCCAAAACTTACTTTTTGATTGATCGCCACTTTTGGCTTGATCGCACCCTCCTGGCTGAATGTCAGAATCGTCGACCCCATCTCGAACCAGCCGAAGAGATCGCCTCTTTGCAGCGTCAGATTCTCGTAGCGATAGTGCCTGGGCTCACGTATCCAGCCATTGGTCTGCACCATCTTTTCGAAGGTTACGACCATCTTGCCGACATTGAGGGCACCGACCAGCACCAGCATATGCAGCCGACCCTTCGCATCCATACACTCTATCACGACCCGCTCATTTTCGATAAAGAGATCCTTTTTGTGACGGAGCAGCGGTAGATTGACCGGGTAGAGTTTCCCCGGGATATGCGTCAGGCTCTTGATC
>JANTGA010000077.1 GCA_024763175.1 Sulfurovum sp. | reverse complement strand
TTCGCTTTGCTAAACTCATCACGCACCACACCCCCTACACGCTTGGTAGGTGAATCCTCTGCCACTTGGTCAGGATGCATCTCTTCATATGCCAGCACTTCATGATAGAGTTTGTCATACTCTTCATCGGTGGCGACGGGATTGTCTTCGACATAATAGGCATGTGCCCATTTTTTGAGGGTTTTTACTTTTTTTTTGTATTCACTCTTTGTCATATTTTCTCTCTATTTTTATAGTTGCTATGGCATTTGGCAGTATAAAACCGTCTCTTTTTATCAAGACCAATCCACCTCTTTTTCGTCTTGCAAAAAGACCATCTCAGTCATTTTGATTTCTTTGTCTCGCCAATAATACTTTTGATACTTTCTAGTGCCTATCCAATAGTTCTTTTTGCTTTTTTGTCAATTTCTCATAGATCAAATCATACGAATGATCGATCAGTTCCCTGACCGTCTCCTCATCCACATCAGAATCCTCGACCACCACCGTATTCCAGTGTTTCTTGTTCATATGATAGCCTGCCGTGATGCCCTCGTAGATCGTGCGAAGCTCCAAGGCATAAATGGGATCACACTTCAGGTTGACCCGTAGAGGCTTCTCCTCTGAAGTCAGTGCAAACATTTTTTCACTGATACGATAGACCCGCACCTTTTCATCGAAAGGATAGTCGAATGTCACGCCTTTTTTGCCCATCAGGTAGTGATCGAGCTGATCAAAATTCATACTGCGCCCTCTCTCTTTGTCAAAGGCTGATAAGCCAGCCTCAGCATATCTTTGAAAACTTTACGTGTAGCATCAAAGTGAAAGAGCTATTGTAGCGAAGGATACTTAGGAAGTGCGCAAGAAAAAACGACCTAACTTCAGGGGTTGCTCCCCTTGAATCCCTCTATCATCTCAGCAGGGATCTTCATCGGGCGCATTCTTTTTGTGTCAACGAAGACCCACTCCGTTTCACCTTCACAAACCGTCGCACTGTCGCCGGGACGCAGTAGCTGATAACGGCGTATCGAAAGTATCTTTCCAATCGTTTCGATCCAAGTCTGCATCTCCAGCTCCTCTCCCTCGAAAGCAGGTTTTTTATACTCGATCCTGTGTGATTTGGCCACCCAAGTACCGCCCAGACTCCGGCACTTTTCATAGCCGTACCCGACTGACTGGGAATGCTTTGTCGCTGCTTCAATCATCCAGGCGAGATAAGTGACATTGTTGACGTGACCGTTGAAATCGATATCCCCGGCCATCACATCAAATCGGTAACTGTATCGATTCATTGCATTGCCTTCCAGACGCTCAAAGCTTGATGATGCTCCGCCACATCATGACAGCGGACGATCGATGCGCCACCTTCCACTGCCTTGAGATGGATCGCCAAAGTACCCGGCAAACGCGCTTCTGCCGGAGTGGGCACAATCTTATCGATCATTGACTTGCGGCTGGCAGCGATGAGGAGTTCGCAGCCAAACTTTTTGAAATGTGTCATATTTTTGATCAAGGTAAGATTGTGCTCGAGTCTCTTGCCAAAACCGATACCGACATCCAGGATGATATGCTCCCTTGGGAGACCCATCGCCTCACATTGGGCGATACGCGCTTCGAAAAAGTCGCTGACTTCCACCATCACATCTTCATACTGAGGATTCTCCTGCATCGTCTGCGGAGTACCCTGCATATGCATGATGCAGAGCTTGGCACCGTATCGTATCGCCAACTCGATTACCTTCGGGTTACGGGCACCGGTAATATCGTTAATCAGGCCAAAACCGCTCTCCAGGGCATAGCGGATCACTTCAGGCGTCGTACTGTCGATACTGAAAAGTGCATGCTGATACAGCTTCTCTTCTTTGACAGCGTCACAGATCATCCTGACACGCGACAACTCCTCATCGATTCCTACCATCGCTGCACCGGGGCGACTGGAGACCGCACCGATATCGATCATCGAGGCGCCATCATCGATCATTGTTTTGATTTGTGTGATTGCATCCTCTGCTACGAATCTGCTGCCCGCATAGAAACTGTCGTCATTGGCATTGATGACGCCCATAATCTGCAGAGGATAATCACGTGCAGTCAAAAAATGTTTCAGCTCTCTGGCCAATCGCTTCAGCCCAAAAGGCTGTGCCAACTCTTTGCGGGAGAGAATTTCGATATGTTTTTTTGTACCGATCAAAACACAATCATACCGCTCTCGCTCACAAGTGATCACACCACCCGGCACTGCCAGATCAGCACCGATGCTCAGGGCATCCTGCTTGAGGATATTGGCCGCCGGGGTCTTGAGATCTTTGATGCAAACATAGAAAAGTTCCATCTTTTTTGCCATGATAGCAATACCGCCCGACTCCACGCCCAGCGCTTTAAGTACTGCTTTTTTGTCCTCCATTGTTCCAAGTCTGTAGAGTTTCATCTCCGCCTTTTTCATTTATCGTTTCCTGCGAGCCAGCAGCTTCAGCAGCAGTGTCGTCAGGATAAATTGCGGCGGCGAGCCGACATCCAACCCCTTAAAAGCATCCTGAAAAAGCTGCAGCGTCTTTTCGTCCAGATCAAATCGCTGTGATTTCATCGCTTCTGTGCTGATCTTTTCGACGAGTGTTTTGGCGGTAGTTTTGTCCATGAGGCGTTTGTGTTTTTGGACAAAGCCATAAACCGAAGCCAGATCAAGCTGTTTCATATCCAATTCGAACGCTTCTGTCTCCCGCGCTTCACGAAGCACAACGACAGGGAGCCTGGATCGTATGGTCGGCAACACTGCCGCCCTTGAGGAGACCAGAAGCATGAAGGTCACACACTGTGGCGGCTCCTCAATCACTTTGAGCAGTTTATTTTGGACCTCCGTAGAGAACTCTTTTGCAGCCAGAATAATGACCGTTTCAACCTCGCTGGACATATAGGCTTTTTCGATTGCCAACTTGGCATCTTCCAGTCGAAAATTTCTCTTTTCAGTCGCGATGATGCGACACATATCTCCTTTGCAAAGAGCAGAGAGCCCTGTCGATTCCGTCTCTTCTTCGAGGAGCTGTGGCGTAGCGATGACAACCATACGTTCATCGACACGAAGTGCAGCGAGACTTTCGATTGTCCCTCCAAATCGTGAAGTGATAATCACTTGACTGGCTAATGTCATGACGTTATATCTAAATCACCGAAGAGCGCTGCATCAATTGTCTGATTGAAAAGTTTGAAAAGTTGAAGAAGCTTCGTATCACGCAGTCCGTCACCTCCACGAAGTAGAAAGCTGTTTTGCACCTCTTCGTCGATGACCCATAAAAAATTTTCATCACTTCGATACGCCAATTTGGTAAAAGGATGATCCCCGCTTCCTATATACCAGATATAGTATCCATCCGGGTAAGAGATATCCAGCAAATCTTCCAAAAGCTCGATCTCCAGCGTCGAGACAACTGTCGCAAGATTCGGAAAAAGTGCCTTAAGCTGATAAAAAGGCAGAAGCGGCCGATTGTTCTGAAGCAGATTGATCTTAGTCGCCACATACTCACCAAACCAATGATGCTCATCATCTGTCACAATAAGAACACTCTGCCCCTCCATGATCTTGGATGTGGCGCTCTTGACCAGCGGTGTCCATTCATAACGATACTCTTCCATCCAGCTGAAATCTGACTTTTCGTCTCGAATCGTCTGAAGTGTCCAGTCCAGAAGTTTTTGCATTGTGTGTTACTGATCCAACTCATAGGCATCATGGAGTGTTCTGACAGCAAGTTCTCCATACTTTTGATCGATGATCATAGAGACTTTGATCTCACTAGTACTGATCATTTCGATATTGATGTTGTTGGCTGCCATGACAGAAAATGCCTTGGCTGCGACGCCGCTGTGTGATTTCATCCCGACACCGACGACAGAAACTTTGCAGACATTCTCATCGTAGTCCGCACCTACGAAATCATGATCAAATCCTGCGATGAGCTTTTTGGCTCTCTCCAGTTCACTCTCGGGAATTGTAAAACCAAGGTTGGTCGTACCATCGGCACTGGCATTTTGTATGATCATATCGACATTGATCTGCTCCTCTGCCAAACCGCTGAATATCTCCGCTGCGATACCGGGCCGATCCGCCACTTCTCTCAATGTTACTCTTGCCTGATTTTTATCCAATGCGATACCGCTTACCAATACCTCTTCCATCTTTTCATCCTCCTTGGCGATAACTGTTCCTTCTGCTTCCATGAAACTACTCTTTGCGACGATCTTGACACCCAGCTTTTTCGCCAGTTCTACCGAACGGCTCTGCAGCACCTTGGCCCCCAGGCTTGCCAGCTCCAGCATCTCATCATACGAGACAAAATCCATCTTTCTGGCTTTGGGCTCGATCCTGGGATCGGTCGTATAGACACCATCCACATCACTGTATATTTCACACGCATCTGCCTTGAGTGCGCCCGCGATCGCTACAGCAGAGAGATCAGAACCCCCGCGGCCTAATGTCGTGACATTGCCCGATTTGCTGATCCCCTGAAAACCGGCGATGATAATGACACGCCCCTCTTTCAGTTGGGCTTTCATCGGTGCAGTATTGATCGATTCGATCCGCGCATAGGTATGGTTCTCATCTGTTCTGATGCCTGCTTGACGACCGGTCATCGCGACAGTATCGATACCCATCTCCTGGAGTGCTATGGCCAGCAGTGCAGCCGTGACGCGTTCTCCGGAACTGAGGAGTATATCCATCTCTCGTTTTGCCGGTGTTTTACTGAAATGGCTGGCATATTCGATCAGCTTGTTGGTTTCTCCGCTCATTGCCGAAACAACCACGACGATGTCATTGCCTTCTCTTCTGGCCTTTGCTATGCGCATCGCGACATTTTCAATACGATCCAGGCTGCCGACACTGGTACCGCCATACTTGTGTATGATCAACATCTAAATAAATCCTTCTTTTTTAAAATAATCGATCACTCTATGATAAGGTTTGCGCTTAAAATAGGTGACTCTTTTAAACAACTCTTCATACTCAACAAAATCATACTCTTCAAACTCAGGAATTTCAAAAGCCTGTAAATCGATCTGCGCTCCCTCCTTGAGGCGAACCAGAAAATATTTCTGTGTCTGCCCCTTGAAAGGATACATTTTCCTGGAAAGAACATTGGGAAAATCATACGTGATCCACTCTGGAAACTCTGCTATGATCTCTATATCATTACAGCCAATCTCCTCCTGAAGCTCCCGAAAAAGGGCTTCCTGTGGCGTTTCTCCCCTGTCGATTCCCCCTTGAGGAAATTGCCAGGCATTTTTGATATCACTTCGATGCGCGATAAAAAATTCGCATTTATCCGGATATTTTGAAGAGAGTATGACCGCTGCAACATTGGGGCGATACCCCTCTCTTTTCTGCATCTTTATTACTCTACTTTTAATCGGCATACCAATTCGTTTACTTGGCATACCTAAGGTATATTTCTGCTAATATTCTATCAAAAATGGGATTATAACCATTTGAAACGGGTCGGAAAAATGCTTCTTTATCTACACATTCCCTATTGCGACTCAAAATGCCACTACTGCAGCTTCAACTCCTATGTCGACAAATTTGATACACGCCAATCCTATATGCGGGCACTCTATAGACAGTTGGCGTTTGAACTGGAGCGATTTGACGCCAAGCCCGGTTCGATCGAAACCCTCTTTATCGGTGGTGGTACACCTTCGACCATCGCCCCGGAACTCTATGCACCTCTTTTTGAACTGCTGACTCCCTATCTGAAAAAAGATGCGGAGATGACCAGCGAAGCCAACCCAAACTCAGCAAGCAGGGGCTGGCTGGCGGGAATGAAAGCATTGGGCATCAATCGTATCAGCTTTGGCGTACAGAGTTTCGATGCCGCCAAGCTCAAAGCACTCAACAGAGCACACTCCCCCAAAGAGGCGATCGAAGCGATCGAAACTGCCCACTCCCTGGGTTTTGGGCATCTTTCACTTGATCTCATTTATAATTTTCGCGGCGATACAGGCAGCCTGCTTCTTTCTGATATCGATCAGGCTTTTATGTTGCCGATCGATCATATCTCTGCTTATGAATTGACAATCGAAGCCAAAACGGCTTTTACCAAAGATCCCAAAGCCAGACAGGAGAGTGAAACATTGGCCCGATTCGTCGCCAAATTGATACAGGAGCGGGGATTTACACAGTATGAAATCTCCAACTTTGGCAACTACCAAAGCCGGCACAATCAGGGCTACTGGAAATTGGAAAACTATATCGGGGCCGGGGCCGGGGCGGTGGGGTTTTTGGGAAACAAACGCTACTATCCGCAAACAGATATCGATGCTTTTATTGCTAAACCACTCAAAATATCTGAGGAGAAACTAACAAAAAGTAACCTCCTGACTGAGAAGATCTTTCTGGGACTTCGCAGCACCATTGGCGTCAAAAGAGCGCTTCTCTCCTCCGACGAGCAGATGCGTGCTGACTATCTCGTCAAAAAGAAAAAGCTTTTTTTTGATGGCTTCGGCTACCAAAACCCAGACTTTTTTCTGGCAGACGAAATCGCTCTCTATCTGCTCAAATAGAGCACCTTAACCTTTTTTTGATAGAATACGCATAATTTACAAAACTGGAAGGTTGCCATGTTTGGGTTGGGTTTTACCGAAATATTATTGATTGCCGTTGTCGCCATTCTATTCCTCGGTCCGGATAAACTTCCAGATGCGATGGTCAAAGTGGCAAAATTTATAAAAAGTGTCAAAAAAGCGGTCAGTGATGCCAAGAGCAGTCTCGATGAAGAGATGAAGATCGCAGACCTCAAAGAGGAGGCACTCAGCTACAAAAAGCAGCTGGATGAAGCAACGAATGAACTCTCAGCCTTCAAAAATGTCGGTATCAACCCCATCGACGATATCAATGAAGCGATCAGCGGTGCCAGCAAAAGCTTCTCAGAGGCAGCCGGTGAAGCACAGAAGAGTACGATCGCCACACAGGTCGAGCCCAAGCAGGAAACCGTCACTTTCAAAAAGAAAAAGAAAAAAGAAAACAAAGCTCAGAAGCAGGAAAAGAAAGGCGGTGACGAATAATGTTTGAAGATATCAAACCTCACCTTGCAGAACTCAGAAAGCGACTGGGGATATCTGTATTGACAGTTTTTGTCATGTTTGCTATCGCTTTCATCTTCCACAATGCCATTTTGGAGTGGATCACACAGCCGCTCAACGATGCCTTGACAGTGGTTGCCAAAATCTCGAAAAAAGCAGCCGAAGGCATGATCACCACTCACCAAGTCGGCGGCGCATTCTTTGTCGCACTCAAAGTCTCTTTTTTTGCGGGTCTGCTGGCATCACTTCCTATCATTCTCTATCAAATCTGGCTCTTTGTTGCTCCCGGACTATACGACAATGAAAAAAAGATGGTGATGCCTTTTGTCTTCGGCGGATCGACAATGTTTCTCATCGGTGTTCTCTTTGCTTACTATATCGTGACACCTTTTGGTTTCCAGTTTCTCATCACCTTTGGTTCTTTTCTCTATACTCCACTGATCAATATCGAAGATTATGTCGGCTTCTTCACCAAGATCATGTTTGGCTTCGGATTGGCATTTGAGTTGCCTGTTTTTGCCTATTTTCTGGCTCTTCTTGGATTGGTAACAGACAGAACATTGATCGATTTTTTCAAATATGCTATTATCATCATCTTTCTGGTAGCCGCACTGCTCACTCCCCCGGATATCCTGACACAGCTCCTCATGGCAGCGCCACTCGTGATGCTCTATGGTGCATCCATCCTCATCGTGCGCATGGTCAACCCTGCTGCACCGGAAGAAGAAGAGGAGGATGAGGATGAAAATGATAGACCCGATGAACGCACACGAAGCAAAAAGCAGCTGCTTGACGATGTGGAAAATCCCTAGCGATCCCCTCCCCGTCTGCCGGCATCAAGTATGAAACACAACCTTTCCACAGCACAAACACTGCTCACCTCCAGCTATGACTATCATCTCCCGGAAGGGTACATCGCGACCACGCCGGTATACCCCAGGGACCAGGCCAAACTGCTGGTCTATGACCGCAAAAATGAGCAAGTGACACACACAACATTCAGTAATTTGCTGCATTTTTTGCCTAAAGAGTGCGATGTCATCCTCAACGATACACGTGTCATCAAAGCCAGAATCTTCGGCACCAAGGCGAGCGGTGGAAAGATCGAACTGCTCTTCAACAAACCGCTCGATGCCCTGCACTCTCTCGTCTTGATCAAGGGACGGGTCAAAGTCGGCACACAGATCTCCTTCGATCAGGGGCTTGAAGCGATTGTCACAGCGTGCAACGCAGATGGCTCCCGAAATGTACGCTTTTCGCGATCAGGTGATAGTATCCGTTTTGAAGAGCTGGTCCTGATCCTGGATAAGATCGGCCATATTCCGCTGCCGCCTTACATGCAGCGTGAAGATCGAGCTGAGGATCTGCAGGATTATCAGACACTCTTTGCCAAAAAGGCAGGTGCCGTCGCAGCGCCGACGGCCTCCCTGCACTTCACACCGGAACTCTTCGAGGCACTGCAGCAAAGACACCGCACGCACGAGATCACCCTCCATGTCGGTGCAGGCACTTTCAAGCCGGTCGAAGCCGAGCATATTCTCGATCATCCGATGCATTCGGAGTATTTTCATATCCCGGATGAGACTGCTGCCCTCCTGGATAGTCAGCGCAA
>JANTGA010000076.1 GCA_024763175.1 Sulfurovum sp. | reverse complement strand
TTTGTTCTCTTTGCCATATTTTTTACGGTAGATGGAGCGGTCGGCGGCGGCTTGGGCGAAGAGTGTGAAGAGGAGGAGGATGAGGAGGATTTTTGTGTATCTCACTTGGTGGCTCCTGATAATTTAGACTGCTGCCGCTCACACTAAGCAAACTCTGTAAACGGTACCCATATTATACCTGATCCAAAGCAGACTATGATGGTGACGGTACCGTCACCATCAAAGAGATAGACCTCTATGTCACTTCCCGAGTCAAAGAACTCACCAAAGGCAAACAGAAACCCACCACGATCACTCCGCAGAGTATTCCTGACTTTGCGATTGGGGTGAGGTGACGGATAGTGCAAATATAGAGATGATTGGCCTGCGCACAAAAGCGAATTGAGTATATTTTAGTTCTTATATTTTTACTTAAGATAAAAAGTAGTATAGTAATATCAGATTAACATAAAAGGAGTCTCAAGATGAAGATGCAGTTTCGGACTAATTTGTCGTTGTTTGTTTTGGTACTGGTGTTGTTTTTTGGTATCAGTAGCGCGCAGGCAGGTCCTTGCCGGAATAATAACTGGCAGCCTACTTTTGTGCACGATTTGGAAAACGAAGATGGTCCCTGGTATGTCACACCAGGCGGGCAATTTATAAAGTTGCGAATTGTAAATAATCGGGACTGGGTACCGCATGCCTGTGAACTCATCAATCGAAGTGGAGTTCGCAACAGGAGAGGATATACAACTTGCCGGCAATATACACGTATTCAGTGTGGCTGTGGGCGCGGAGTCAGTATGGGCAATCGAACGTGTGCCAATTTTTTACGATTTCACAACAGGAGACAACCAACAGAAGCATATAGGACCGGTAATCAGTCCAATAATCAATCTAGCGGCCTCAATCTTCTCGGTGTGAGTCCCTGAAGAAGTAAGTTGAGATATTCGTAGCAAAATCAAAAAAGCGAGGAGCTATAGTGCAAAAAGTTTTATGGATTTGTCTCTTTTCGATCTATCTGTGGGGAGCAAACGAAACACCTAAGTGGACCATAGCGGATATCTACAGTATGGCGCAACAAGCCACTGTCACCAATCTGGACTATCCTATCTATCATCAAACGATGAAAGAAGATAAATGGGTTTCGATCACAACAGCTTGGAATGACTTTATCGATGCGACAGTAGATATAAAAAACAGTGCCCTCTATATCCTCGATGAAGGGACAGGCGGCGGAAGCTTTTCGACGCAGGCGGCTCTCTGGAGAGATGATACGGGGAGCTTTTTATTGATCGTTGCGGAAAATGGTTATGATTTTACCTTTCCGGAAAAATCTGTTCTGAAAGCGTTTCAATACATCCCGATACCCGGACGCAGCTCATCCCTGGGTATCCAGCTGATCTCCCCTCCTCTGCCGGATCTCTCACTGCTTGACTTTATGCCGGAAGGTATGAGCATGAAGGATTTGCATATACTGGCAAAGACACAGCCTACTATCTTTTATAAACTTCCCAGAGAGGGCAGCTCTATCCATGCGCTGCTGGTCGTCAAAGATGATCTGGAGGAGGAGTCGATCCTCAAGCGATGCTACTACGACAAAAAAACCTGCATAGAGAAAGAGAAAATATACCGCTATTACTATCAGCACCTAAAAGGAAAGATATATCGGGATATTGAACTCAGCTGGAAAGAGTACCGATTTGAGATCACAAAGAAGAGCCGAAAAACACCCGGCATCAAAGATATCTGGCCGGATCAATAGCCAAGCGCTCCCGGGAGCACCCTTCTCTGTCGAAAAAGATTGACCCATAAGCCAAGGGAAAGTGCAGGGAATTGCCTCGGCGGGAACCTTTCGGGTCTACTGAAATTCCATCTTGAGCCTGTAGGGCAATACGGAGCGTTTGCCGTTCTTTTCGGTAGCTCTCAGGATATAGCGGCCCGGTGACGGCAGATCGACGACCAGTCTGTTGTCGCCTGCTTCGCTTATATCTCTCAGCCAGGAGCCGCCGGCAGCAGGGTAGACGCCGAGTCCTATATGCATATTTGGTGCCTGCTCATCGATAGTGATACTCCATCGCCCGGGTGCAGGGACATCTACGGCATAATGGTCAGAGTCACCTTTTGGCAGGATCGATGCGACAACGGTTCCGTTTGCCGGGATCGTCTTGGCTATGACCGGATTGTTATTCGGCTCATAGTTGTCGGGGCTGGGTGTGAAGTGTGCAGCGAGCTGATAGGGCAGCACAGAGCGTTTGCCGTTCTTTTCGGTAGCTCTCAGGATATAGCGGCCCGGTGACGGCAGATCGACGACCAGTCTGTTGTCGCCTGCTTCACTGCGATCAGGGAGCCAGGAGCCGCCGGCAGCGGGGTAGACGCCCAAGTCTATCTGGTGATTTTTGGGCTGAGACTTGATCGAAATGCTCCACTCCCCGGCCTTGTCGGTTTGGAATGCATAATAGTCATGGTCGCCTTTTGGCAGTATGGTTGCCACGATCTCACCCGTACCCGGTACTGTGCTGGCGATTTCCGCCTTGTCGTTCGGCTCATAGTTGTCGGGGCTGGGCACAAATACGCTCCCCAGTTCGTAGCCGGAGACGGATCGCTTGCCATTGACTTCATTGACCTTCAGGATATAGCGTCCGCTTCGGGGCAGGTCAACGACCAGCTTGTTGTCACCTTGTTCACTTCGGTCCGAATACCATGCGCCCCCATAAGCCGGATAGACGCCCAGCCCGATCTGGTGATTTGGCGGCTGCTTCTCGATCACGATGCTCCACTCTCCCGCTTGCAGTGCATCAAAAATATAATAATCCACATCACCCTTTGGCAGGATAGAGCCCCTGATGGGCGCATCTGCTGTGATCGGAAAGGCTGTTTCTGCTCTGTTATTGGGTTCTGCCGTTGCGTCAGGTACGGGTGTATATGATGTATCGAGCAGGTAGTTTTCGGTGCTGCTTTTGCTATTTTTTTCGCGCACTTCCAGTACATACTGTCCGGCTGACGGTAAGTCTACGATGAAGCTTTTCTCATTTTCCCGGCTTTGGCTTCTCAGCCATGATCCACCGGCAGCAGGATAAACACCCAGACTGACGTGCAAACCATCGGGGATTTGAGACAGATCTATACGCCACTCGCCCCCCTCGTCTACTTCAACGATATAGTAATCCTTGTCATGCTCTCCAAGTTTCCCTGTCACTTTTCCTGAGAGATAGATGCGTGTAGCTACTTCGGCACGATTGTTCGGCTCTTTCTCTTCCGTGCTTTTCGAGATCGGGGCTTCTGTGGATTGTCCCGTGACTTGTACGCCTGCCGCTGCCCCCAGTACAGCAGTCAAATCATCACTATCGGTAGAGCTGTGGTATTGTCCGCCGGCAGCGGCCGACATCTCCCGCAACTGTTTTTCAGCCTCGGCATCCACCCCAAAACCGATGATATGTACTTCGATATCGATATCGTCTTGTTGTGTCGGTATCGGATCTGTATCGTTTTGCGCCTGGATCGGCTGCAGGACAATGATCGATAAGAACATTATGGTAAATAATCGTGACATCTTTTCCTCCTATTTGCGCATCTCTGCAACCGGATCTCCGTTGCAGCTCTCTTTGCCGTCTGTCAATAGTATAAAGCGCTTTTTGGCGCCGCGTGATTTTTCACGCAGATACTTCTTGCCTACTGCGGTGGCTGTCGCGAGCGGTGTGCCTCCGCTTGGCCTGATTTGCGGCAAAATCGCGATTATTTTCTGCGGATCAGTTGTGAATTCAGCGGCGACCTTCACATGTCCACAGCCCGAAAAAGTGATCAGTCCCACCTCGGTATCTCCTCCTGCTGTGATACCCTGCAACACCCTCCTGGCTGCATCGCGTGCTTTTTCGATGCGTCCCTGGCTGGACATACTGCCCGATGCATCCAGAACGATCAGGATGGACTCCCTGAGGTTGCCGCCTCCAGGATCTGAAAGAAACTGCTGTTGTGTCGTAAGATCCGCCAAAGTAACATTATCCCGATCAATTTGTGAATCTACTAAAAATCGTAAATTACGTCCATGGATTAGAGATGCTATTTTGTGGCCCTTTAATATACCCACAATCAGTTGATGCAAAGATATTCTTCCGACCAGGGGGTTTACCTTGCTGTTGAAACTGATTATGGCATCAGCATTCAGACTTTTTCTGATATCCTGGATCTGTCTGTCCGTAGCAAGGATGTCATTGCCTTGGCTATCACGGCTGAAGATGCAGCCGTGAATAATAACCAGACCTAGCTTCGGAGGAGGCTTCCTCGTACCCCAATAGTTATAAAAATCTGCCCACTCTACTCCACTGCTTCCCGCCCCAAATTGCATAGCATTCGAGTGAGTATTGATAATCAATACATCATTATTTTTCAAATTGTTTAGGACCGATGACACTCTGGTGTTGCGAGTGTCATCTGCAATATACTTTTTACTTGTCTTGCCATTTTTTTGAAGGTATCCGATAGTACCGGAAGCAATTGGAATGGTAGATCCATAACTATGTGTACTTTGGATAGTCGCCACTCCCCAATTCTCGGCTTGTGCAATGGAACTCGAAAATATCAATATAGAAATAGCCGCAAATAGTATAAAGGTATTGTGAACCTTAGGTATAATTGAATTTAATTTCATATTTTTCTCTCCTTTTGTTAAAAGCTTTAATATTATCAAAAAACTCTCCTGCCCTTGCAGTCCATATCATCTGAATGAAAACCCGTTGCCTTTCATCTGTCCCTTGATCTCTTTGATGATTCTGTCGCCGAAGGTTTCAGTACTCGAAGGTTTGTGTTTTTGGATGTATGCTCTTCTCTTTTTTTCGAGTGTCTGGATTTCGCTCTTGATCTTTTTTCGTTCTTCGGATGCCTTGGTGATGATCTGGTTGATCTCCGCTTCGCTTTTTCCGCTAAATGCCGGATTGCTTGCTTTGAGTTCTTTGGCTACGGCTTTGTTGCCGCTCTCGTAGGAGGATATCGCATCCCAGGACTCTGTCTTGTATTGTCTGCTTGCTTTTGAAACACTTCTGTTGACATAGGAGCCCATGGAGAGCTGTCTGTTGTTGCTATCTTCCAACAGTTGGCGTTCTTTGTGCTGCCTTCCCTCTCTGCCGTATCCGATATAGGTCTGGTTGAGTTGGCCGTTGAGGATGATGATCCGGTCGTCATAGGGTGTGGGGATGTAGACCACTCGTCTATCGGAGTCTATATTCATATATTTACCGCCCCCCGCCTCTGCTCCGTCTTTCCATCCCAGAGAGATGCCGTTTTGGTACGATCCGCAAAAGATCGTATTGACGATGATGCCTTTCTCTTTCGCTTTGGCGATCGCCTCTCTATAGTCTACGTGTCCCTGGTTGAACCCTTCATTGCCTGCGATGATGATGATCCTGAGGTCATCCCGGTGTGTGCTCCAGTAGAGATCTTTTGTCGCTTTGTCGATCACGGCTCCTGCATATTCCGATCCGCCCCTTGTCCTGAGCCCGAAGAGTTTTTCGGAAAGGAAGTCCAGGTCGTTGGTCAGAGGAGAGAGCATCTGGATATAGCCTGTTTGCATCGGCAGTGTGCTTTTTCCATACTCATAGAGCGCTATCTGCATGGTGACGTTTTGATCGTTTTTGTTTGCCCTGGAGACTTCGTTGACGATATTCCATATCTGCTCTTTTGCCTGGCGGATGAGCCCGTCCATGCTGTTGCTGCTATCGAGCAGGATAGCGATCTGTATGGTCAAGCCTGTTCTGACGAACTTCCCCTCGGGGAGTGAATCGGAAGCCTTGGTATCCGGTGTCAGGACAGGCGGGAGCTTGAGCTCGCTTGCCGACAAATGGACAGAGAGCAGAACAAAGAGTAAAAAAACTATTTTCTTCATACGATATCCTTTGTGCATTGATTGGGTCAATCCACCGCTTTAGCGTCTGACCGCCTTCCTGCATTATAGCACAGATTGGTTGCCCGATAGAGATCGAGCGGTGAAAGTTTTTCCATTCTCAATAATGATATCTGCACTGGGCAACGACAATGAGTTCATCTATTATTTTATAAACCAAACGATGTTCAGATGTTATTCTTCTCGAAAAATATCCTTGTAAATTCTCTTTTAATCTCTCTGGTTTTCCTAGTCCATTTTCGTCATTTGGATTTCGTTTGATATCCATCAGCAGCAAGTTGATTCTTTTGGCTATTTTTTTATCATTCTTGACCCAGTGCTGATAATCTTCCCAACCTCGATCCGCAAAACCAATAATCATAAATCAATATTTTTTGATTGGAATTTCAAGCTCTCTATTTGATCCACCGCATCCAGCAGTCTATCTCTATTATTTTTTGATGACAAAAGATACATTGTCTCTTTCATGGCGCTATATTCATCATAGGATATCAATACAGCAGACTTATTGTCTTTGGTGGTGATAATGTATTCGTCAAAATCATTACAAACTTTATCTATCAGTGTTCTTAGGTTATTTCTGGCTTGCGAATAAAAAACAGCCTGCATAAGTAGATCCTTTCGTTGTCAATATCTTGTCATTTTAACATGTTTGCTGCCTGAAGTCAATGCGGAAAGGCAGAGTTTTAGTTTACTCTGACAAGGACTTCCACCTTGCTGATTAAACGCCTTCGAGGGCGCACCAGGCCGAAGTCCCCTGACTCCGACAGTTGTGATGGTATTTGGCAGCACCAAGCCTGCAAAACCTGAGCGTCCTGAAACTATAACCCAAAAAAACAGACAGAAAAAAACAGTAGTCATAAAATTCAAGAGACAAGATTACTGTCCTCTCACACACAAGACATAATTCTCATCCGTCTTACGGTCCCAATAGTCATTGCCGTTCTTGAAGTCGACATCCCAGGCACCGGACGAATCACTTACATCTTTTGAGGATGACCAATAGTAATCGTCTGTTTTGATATGGATCCGCGTAGTCGCTAGGGCGGGATTGTATTTGTCGTAATCCACGAGACTTTTGAGCTCATAGAGATTGGGGAGTCTCCAGTCGCTATATCCCCCGTAGTTCAATACATCACAATGCTCTTTGGCACCACTCCAGCTAAACTTTTTGTCAGCAGGCGTACTCTGCCAGCTCAGCCCTGTTTTGCCGTCACGGACGACCTCTCCGCTTTGTGCAAACCGATCTGCCGACAGCAGAGTCGGCACCAAACACCCCAGGGCCATCCATATCATCATTCTCTTCATCTCTTCTCCTCACTTATCCAGTTTTTGATTTCATATTTCTGCATCAGTCTAAAACTATCTGCATGTTTGATATGCCCATAGAATGACGCGTTCATCTCTTTGAACCGCATGGCATCTTCGTAACTGCAGGTTCCATCCTCAAAACAGCTATCGATGAATTGGGCTTTTTTGTATTTGAAGTTATTGACCACTCGTTGGCGCACAAGTGTATGAGTAGGTCGTACTACATATCCCAAAAAATCTATACCATTTTTCGTTGACGAGAGAGAGTAATCCGCCCTCAACAGTAGCTTAAGCCTAATATACAAATAGTGCTCTATTTGACTCATGGAAGCCCTAAGCTCCTCTGCGGTACGACCTAAAAGCACCATATCATCCACATAACGCATATAATATTTAACCTTGAGTTCTCTTTTGATAAAATTATCAAAATCATTCATATAGACATTGGCAAAAAATTGACTTGTCAGATTGCCTATGGGCAAGCCTTGGTTTTTGGGCATATTGAAAAGCGTCTTATGGGGCGGAAGCCTTTTGATACCCTCTTTTTTGCCTTTGAAGACATAGTGACTCGTTGGGTCGTCAAATACTATTTTGTTGCTCAGATAGAGTATCCGCTGAATTTTGTTCTGCCCTCTACTATGTGTCACTCGCCGTATCTGTTCAAATAGTATGTTTTTGTTGATGCTGAGAAAAAAACTCTTGATATCAAGCTGCAGATAGTAAGGATACAATCTGTTTTGCACAAAGCGCCTCAAACGCTCTATAGCCAGATGAATACCTCTGTTTTTGCGGCAGCTATAACTGTCATAGATAAAAAGTGGCTCAAACAGAGGCTCCAGATCTCTCACCAGCAGATGATGCACTACCCTATCCCTAAAATCACTGGCAAAGACTTCCCGGAGTTTGGGAGAAAAGGTCAAAAAATAGATATATCTCCTGGGTGTATAGTTGAAACTGTTAACACTCTCATAGATTTCCCACAAATTGTCTATAAGATGAAGTTCAAACTTGAGAACATTGAGAGAGTTTCGCTTGTTTTGACGACACTCAAGATAGGCTCTGTATATCTCTTCAAACGAGTACACTACTATCCTCTCACACACAAGACATAATTCTCATTCGTCTTATTGTTCCAATTGTCATTGCCGTTCTTGAAGTTGACATTCCAGGCATTGGACGAATTTATCAGGATATTTGGACTATCTTTTATGAAAATGTCATAAAAGCATTTTTTATACACTTCGGTAATCCTGACGCACAGTAATGAAAAAAAGCACACTCCTTATCCTTGGCGGGAAGGATGAGAACTCTGGCTACGGAGCCAACCTTGAGACTGTCTGGCAAGTTCTCTTGCCATTTGAGATACTAACTCAAATTGCTTAAAGTCTCTCAATGCTTTGAGTTCTTGAGCTAGATAAATAATGATCTTCAACTCCTCCGCACAGTCTCTCAAGGCTCCAAGTGCCTGCTCTTTATCGGTAGCAAAATAGACTTTGTATATAGCATAGATGACTGCTCTGGCTTTTTGTCGTAGCTCCATACCTATGGAGTATTTGTGATACCTGCTAAAGCCTCGAACAGCCTCCTCGATCGTGACATTGAGCTGCATCGCTTTTCTAAAGATAGGAAGATTTTCATACATCGCAAATCCTTTGATATACAAGAGACAAGATTACTGTCCTCTCACACACAAGACATAACCCTCATTCGTCTTA
>JANTGA010000075.1 GCA_024763175.1 Sulfurovum sp. | reverse complement strand
ATCCTCATGATGGTGAAGATGCAGAAACATTGCTCAAGAATGCAGATGCTGCGATGTACAGTGCCAAACAAAATGGTCGAAATACGTATCATTACTTTGCCAAAGAGATGACAGATCGGGCGCTTAAGCGAGTCATGATTGAGTCAAGTATACGACGTGCATTGGACAAAGGGGAGTTTGTCCTCTATTACCAGCCGCAGATCAATAGCAAAACAGGCAGATTAAACGGCTTGGAAGCATTGATCCGATGGAACCATCCGGACATGGGAGTCGTACTTCCTTCAGAGTTTATACCGCTGGCAGAAGCAACGGATTTGATTATCCCCCTGGGAGAATGGGTACTGTATACAGCTGCTGCGCAGGCAGTTGCCTGGCACCAAAACGGACAGGAACCGGGTCGTATCTCCATCAACCTTTCTGTCAAGCAGTTGCGGCATAAGAGTATTGTCCCTATGATTCAAAATATTCTCAGGGAAACAAAGTGCAAGCCCAACTGGCTGGAACTGGAAATAACAGAAAGCTATACGATGCAAAATCCAAATCAATCCATAAAACTCCTGAAGCGTATCAGAAATATCGGACTTAGCTTGGCTCTTGATGATTTCGGTACAGGATACTCTTCGCTTTCCTATCTTAAACGCTTGCCTATTGCTAAGCTGAAGATTGATAAATCCTTCATAGATGATATTCCCGGAAGCAAAGAAGATGAAGCGATCGTCCATACCATTATCTCGATAGCCAAGAGTATGGCGCTTGATGTTGTTGCCGAAGGTGTGGAGACAGATGAGCAGAAAATGTTGCTGCAGCAGGCCGGCTGCAGCAACATTCAGGGCTATCTCTACGAGAGACCGATGCCGGTTGATGAGATGACGAGGGTATTGACAGAATACGATAAGAGAAACGATTTATCGTACGTCATCGATTGATCAATAGAAAGAATTATATTTTGAAAAAGCCGGATGTCACTATAGTCGATGGACAAAGAGGATATGCAGAAGCAGGAAGGTTTGGTCTATAGGGTAAAAGCACGTACCATGAAAGCTTTGACCTCATCAAAGCTAAATTGCTGATCGGTAAAGTGCTCAAAAGCTATTATGCCCTGATAGAGCAGCATATCGCTGCCGTCTTTGGTGGTCTTGCCATGAGATTTGGCCAGCTTGAGAAAAGGGGTCTCTTTGCCGTAGATCACATCGACGCAAGCTTTGGCAGAGGGGATTACTCTCTCCAGTATCTCTTGAGGTGCCGGGAGCAAATCATCTTCCAGCCCTGCAGAAGTCATATTGATGACGAGGTCGCAGGGCTCATAGTCAAAACGCTCAAATGTAGCAGTTTTGAAGCCCTCCTCTTTGAAGCTTTTCAGCCTCTTCTCACTGCGGTTCAGGATCGTTACAGCATAGCCTTCGTCGCGCAGAATCGCACTGGTCGATCGGGCGGTACCGCCCGCGCCCAGAAAGAGTACTGTTTTGATATTGTTAAATTCTGAAATGGCTTTGAGGAAGCCGGGCGCATCAGTATTGTAGCCATAGAGTTGGCCCTCTTTTTCAACGATTGTATTGACGGCTCCTACTTTTTTCGCAAAAGGGTCGAGATGGTCACAGGCTCGATAGGCATGCTCTTTGTGCGGTACGGTGATATTGATACCCTTGAGACCCAGAGCAAAGAAGGTCTCTCTGAGTTTTTCGCCCTTTTCAAGGCGATAGCGCCCATAGCATCCGTCATACCCCAGACCCTTGAATGCCAGGTTGTGCATCAGGGGGGATTTGGAGTGACTGACAGGATTTCCGAAGATAGCAAAAAAATTCATAGATGCACTTTTCTGGCTAAGTTCGAGATGCAAAGTATAGGGTGTTTTGGCATGCCTTGCTTTACACTTTTATGTGCAAACACTTTAAAGGTTCTCCATCTCTTTCAGTGTCGAAAGCAACGCTTCCAGCTTATTCTTTACTTCCAGGTATTCCAGTTCCGGTATGCTGTCGGCGACGATACCGGCACCTGCCTGGAGTGTGATGGAGTCGGCTTTGATCAGAGAAGTGCGGATAGCGATGGCACTGTCCATATCCCCGGTGAAAGAGAAGTATCCGACTGATCCACTGTAAAAGCCCCGCTTGAGACCCTCGAACTGGGCGATCAGCTCCATCGCTTTGATCTTGGGTGCACCGGTCATTGTTCCGGCGGTGAAGGTAGCGGCGAAAAGGTCAAACATATCTTTATCCTTTTCGAGCAGGGCTTCGACATCACTGACCATATGCATCACGTGACTGTAGCGCTCGACACGCATCATATCAGTCACTTTGACCGTGCCCGTCTGCGCGACACGTCCGACATCGTTGCGCCCGAGGTCGATCAGCATCAAATGTTCGGCGCACTCCTTGGGGTCGCCCAGCATCTCCTCTTCGAGTTCTCGATCTCTTTGATGTGTTTTGCCTCTTTTTCTCGTTCCTGCGATCGGACGCAGGAGGATTTCGTCATTCGTGAGTCTCACCATAACTTCAGGAGAAGAGCCGCAGATAGAGAATGTTTCATAATCCAGCAAAAAGAGGTAGGGTGAAGGGTTTTTCGAACGCAGGACACGGTAAAAACTGAGCGGATCGATCTTGCCCCTCTGGGTATAGCGGTTGGAGAGCAGGATCTGGAAGATGTCACCACTTCGGATATGCTCCTTGGACTCATCAACCATCTCTTTAAACCGCTCCTCTTCGATCGAAAATTCTCCCTCTTCTTCCAGCGTCACGGGCTTTATCGGCATCGGGATACAGCTGTGATGCAGCATCGCTTCGATCTGCTCGAAAGAGTTCCGGGCATTCTCGTCATTGAGGATCATCGTCATCTTGGCACTCTTGTGCGAATACGCAAGGATGATTTTGGGTCGGATAAGATCGAGATCGGGTGTGTTGAGGGGATCAATGAGGTCATCCATGCTCGCTTCGAGAATCGGCTCAAAGACTTTGACCATATCATAGGCGATAAAGCCGATAAAGCCATCGATAAAACCAAAGCCGACCTCTTCGGCGAGCTGCTGATAGCGCGTTTGATCCAGCCTATTGTAATATTTTTTGAGGAAAGAGAAGGGGTCTTCTTCGAGGGCGATTGTTTCGCCATCCCCATTGGTATAATAGGTCTCTTTGTTCTTGTAGAGGAGACGTTCCTGCGCACCGATGGCGATAAAGCTGAAGTTGCCGTCACTGGTGTTGACAACACTCTCAAAAAGCATTGTCACGTCATCCTTGAACTGCTCTTTGATCTGCCCGTAGAGGGCGACGGGAGTTAGCTGGTCGTAAAGTATAGTTTGGTACATTGTAAACCTTTTTTAGAGGTGTTTGATGAAGGCACTTTTGATGATTTTGTCCTTTACCTTTGGCAAATCACCTTTCGCAGCTGAATGGCTGCCGTATGGCCCGATCAAGAGTTTGCCATTTTTGAGCTGGTATCTAAATCCATTTCTCTTGATAGTGGAGAGAAATTGTCTACTGGGTGTTTTGCTGAAAGAGCCTACTTGGATATAGTAACCGTGCGAACTTGGGGAACTTGTATTTTTTGCAGCGGGGTGATTGACTGCTGTGTTGACAGGCTTGGGCTTGCTTTTTTTGGTCGTGGGTCGCTGCGCTATATAGCCAGAATCCGCTTGATCTTCTTTCGGCTCCTCTGTTGTAGACTCTTGCGTTTTGGGCTCTTCCGATTTTGTCGTATTCTTCTCCGCTGGTTTGTTTGATGCTTGACTTTTATTCTGTTTGTTGACGGCAGAGTGCAGGGTTGTAGATGTTTCTGATTCATCGATCAGCGCTGTGTCAGGCTTGATCTCACTTGTGAGTGTTTCAGAAGCTTCAGGCGGTGTGAGGTCTTTCTGTTTAGCATTTTTGGTGTCAAGAAGCGTTTCTTCCAGCATAGTGGAGAGGTGATCTAACGCTTTTTTGTCCTCTTCCGGGTTGATGCCTGAAGAAACTGGCTTGAGTTCAGGGCTGATGAGCTTTTCATCTTTCTGCTTCGCTATGGTTGCGTTTTGATCATTGTCACCGAGAAACAGACGCGTCATAATGATGGCCATGATCAATAGCACGATCAGCAGTGCGACAATCGTCAGTACACTTTTGCTTTTGTTCTTGTGAATGTTGATGTCATCGATGATCAAATCATCCAGATTATGGTCTTTTTTCATAGGTCAGGAACTCCACTCAAATTTTTTAATATTATATCATATGTTTATAAGAACACCTCTGCTCTGTCAAAAGCATTGGAGGCTGGGATTGCTCATGTTCTTTATGAAGCAGATTCTAGTTGTACATCGATAGAGAGTGATTCCAACTCCCCCTCTGTCTCTTTCTTGATCTCAATTGCCTTAACGCCGATATATTTCTTGACGACTTGAATAATTTCCCTCTTCAATTCATCCAAAAAAGGGTAGGTTTCATTATTTCTATCTGACATGATCGCAATTGTCAATCGATCTTTGGCGATGGTGGCACTTTTTTTCTTTTTAAGCCAGGAAAACATTATTTAAATATTCCTTTCATCTTAGTAAAAAAACTCGTTGTATTGCTTTCTACATCTTCCATTTTGATATTGTGACCGGTTATCCGGCCGGCTATTCGCTTGTAGGCTTGTCCTGCCTTCGACTTTTCGTTGAGGATGATGGGTTTGCCTTGGTTGGAGGCATCTACGACCCCTTTGTCCTCGGGGATCTTGCCCAGAAGTTCGATACTGAGAATCTCCAGAATATCATCACTCCTGAGCATTTCGCCACTCTGCACCATTTCGGCTACGATACGGTTGATGACAAGAAACTTGGCGACCTCTTCTCCCTCTTTGACCTTTTGGGATTTGGAGTCAAGGATGCCAATCGCTCTATCAGAGTCACGGATGGAGGAGACTTCAGGGTTGACGACAATGAGCGCTGCATCTGCAAATTCAATCGTATGCTCATAACCGCTCTCTATGCCTGCTGGTGCATCCAATATCACATAATCGAACTCCTCTTTAAGTTCCATAAGTAGGTTTTTTACCCGGAGTGAGTCGAGGACGCTTTTGTCCTTGGTTTGCGATGCGGCCAGGAAAGAGAGCGAATCGTTGGCCTTGCTTTTGATCAGAGCCTGCTTGAGGGTTGCTTCACCGTCCATGACTTGTACGATATCGTACACGACACGATTTTCCAAGCCCAATACCATATCCAGATTTCTCTGTCCGATATCGAAATCTACGACAGCAACTTTTTTGCCGTTCATAGCGATCCCCAATCCAAGGTTTGCTGTAACCGTGGTTTTCCCTACACCGCCTTTTCCGCTGATGACTGCTATTATGATGCCCAATTGATCTCCTTTTTGAGTACAGGTGTGATGACGATTTTGTCATCTGTGAGTTCTATTCTGTTGAGTTTGTTTTCGAGTAGCTCAGTGTCTACCTCTACGCCATGGAAGATGATGTTTGCCTTGGGTGAACTGCTCAACATCATAAATTTTCCTTCACAGCGAATCGATCCTTCTACGACTTGCGTCACAATAAGATTGCCAGTGGTTCGAATGGTGGCTCCGCTGTTGACTCGATTGAGCAACAACAGATCTCCCTCGACAAAAACCTCCTGCCCGCTGCGCACCATCCTGTCGATCACCTTGAGATTGTTCTCCAGACGATTGGAGAGTTTGCTGATCTCTTCAGAAATTTTCTCCTGCTCTTCATCCTGTTTCTTCTTCTCGGCTTCACGTGCTTTGCGAATATTTTGGCGTGATTTACTGACTGGCATCGTGATATTCTGAATGAATGTCAGTGATTTTTGTTGCAGATATTGCTTGATCTTCTCTGACATTTCTCCATGGATCACGATAAGATGATCTTTGAACAGGAGATGATTGGCATCAAAAAAAGAGACGAACTCTGCCTCCTCATCGATGCTGGTTTCGTAGACTTTGATTGAGTATTGTTTGCCTTTCACTCAGATACCTTTTTTTCTTTCTGCAACGACAGTATGACATCTATTTGTTGCATTTTTATGTATGCCGTTCTGCGTACTATTTTATCTTTTTTATAGTAATAGTGCGGTTAAGCATAGATGGGGTATTTGATTTATTACCAATCGGACTGCCCGGCATTTATGGAGAATAGGTTCCGTAAGGCAGCGTGATGATGTTGTAGCTATCCGGTAGTGATGGGTCGGGAAAGCATTTCCACTCTTTTGGAAGTCTCATTGCGAGCGCATCGGAGACTTTTTGGATATTTTCGTTCGCCTGATTGAGGGGAAGAGCATCTACGGGGATAAAAAGCTGGATATAGTGATGCTTCTTGCCCTCAAAATAGGCATATTGATCGATTTGAAACATGTGCATCACATGTCTGCTGGTATGGTAGAACCGCAGAGGCTCTCTGCCCCTATACTCTATCACCAAGTAGTTTGTTTTTCCATTTTTCAGGAGTGGTGCGGCGATCGTATATTGGCGATTAAGATGCTGGGAGATGACAGTTGGGGTGAGAGGTTCATCGATCCTTTCAAATTTAGCATAGAAAGTTCGATGATGAAAAGTGATCTTTTCGACGATCGAACGCCGCTTGACATAATAGTAGGATTTGTCAAGCCCGGGTAGTTCCAGGGTGATATCGAACTCCTTAGTAGATAGCTTTATCATAAATGATAAAATTTTGAGCCAATGCTTTCATTTCATCTTTGATCTGTGCATGCAGTGCCGTATCATCGATATGATCGAGGACATCGGCGATCTTGTTGGCAATGAGTTCAAACTCTTTTTCTCCCATACCTCTTCGCGTGAGTGCCGGAGAGCCGATACGGATACCCGAAGTGACAAAAGGACTTCGTGTTTCGCCCGGCACGGTATTTTTGTTGACGGTGATACCTGCGGCACCCAGCGCAGCATCTGCATCTTTGCCTGAGAATTCTTTATTGAGGAAGGAGACCAGTACGAGGTGATTGTCTGTTCCATCCGAGACGATATCGTAACCTCTTTCGATCAGTACTTCTGCCAGCTTGGCAGCATTGACTTTGACCTGTCTGGCATAGGTTTTCCACTCATTGCTCAGATTGTGTTTGAATCCGACGGCTTTGGCTGCGATGACGTGGACCAGTGGCCCGCCCTGCAGGCCGGGGAAGATGGCAGAGTTGATCTTTTTTGCAATGGCCTCATCGTTGCAGAGTATCATGCCGCCACGTGGACCCGCAAGCGTTTTGTGCGTCGTTGTTGTGACCACATCGGCATAGGGGAATGGGCTGGGGTGCTCACTTGCAACAACCAGACCGGCGATATGGGCGATATCGGCGAAAAGAATTGCACCGACCGCATCGGCAATCTCTCTGAATTTTTTGAAATCGATCTCTCTGGCATACGCTGAAGCGCCACAAACAATGATTTTGGGCTGCACAACTTTAGCGATATCCATGACTCTGTCATAGTTGATGCGCCCATCCAGTTCGACACCATAGGTGAAGCTCTGGTAGTTTTTACCCGAAAAGCTGGGCTTGGAACCGTGCGTCAAGTGTCCTCCATGGCTCAAGTCCATTCCGAGGATTTTGTCACCGGCTTTGATCAGGGCAGCATAGACGGCACCATTGGCCTGGCTCCCTGAGTGTGGCTGTACATTGGCATAGGCACAGCCAAAAAGTTCACATGCCCTATCGATCGCAAGTTGCTCCACTCTATCGGCAAATTCACAGCCGCCATAGTAGCGTTTGTAGGGGTAGCCCTCTGCATATTTGTTGGTAAAGACTGATCCCATGGCTTCCATCACTTCCGGAAAGGTGAAGTTTTCACTGGCGATCATCTCCAGGTGATCCGTTTCTCTTTCAAGTTCATTTTCGATTGCTTCATAAATTTCCGGGTCAAATGACTCTATTGCGTAACTCATAGTGGTATTTCCTTTTTTAGTATATTTTTATTTCTTTCAGTCAGCGTATGCGTTCCCAGTCGGGAGCTTGGGAACGAGGGGGAGCTCCTGGGAGCTATTTCTCCTGCGCTCTTTTTTTGCAAGCTGCCACATCGATACAGAACATTCCTTTGCCTTTTTTGGCGGGCTTGAGTTCATCGAGGTTTTCATTGCCGCATTTTTTGCACTTCTGCTCATCCGAGACGATAAGTTCCTCAACTTTTGCTGCTTCCGGTTTCATAGCAGGAAAGAGCAAGACATCGCGGATAGAGTGCTGGTTGGTCAAAATCATGACCAACCGATCGATACCGATCCCTTCACCTGCGGTGGGTGTCATCCCATAGCTGAGTGCTCTGACGTAGTCCGTATCCATATGCATCGCTTCATCGTCTCCGGTTGCGTCTTTGGCAGCGACTTGCCCCTTGAATCTCTCATATTGATCGAGTGGGTCGTTGAGCTCGGAGAAGCCATTGGCGATCTCTTTGCCGGCAATGAAGAGTTCAAACCGCTCTGCTACCTCCGGATTGTCATCTGATCGTCTGGCGAGGGGTGAGATATCGACCGGAAAATCTGTAATGAACGTAGGATTGATCAGTTTGCTTTCGACAAATTCATCAAAAAGCTCTGCTTGCAGATAGCCTAAAGTCAAATGCTTGTCTACTTTCACCTCATGCTCTGCCAGGTAGGCCAATGCTTTCTCTTTATTGGTCGCGACATCAGCCGGTACGCCCCCTATCTTCGTCAGCGCTTCAACATAAGGAACTTTTGCAAACGGTGTAGCAAAATCAATATTCAGCTCCCCATACGGGAGCACCCGGGGCAACCCAAGCTTTTCAAAGAGCGACTCAAAAAGCTCCTCTGTGATCTCCATCAAATGAATATAGGTATGGTAAGCCCAATAAAACTCGATCATCGTAAATTCAGGATTATGTGTTTGGTCCATTCCTTCGTTTCTAAAGTTACGGTTGATTTCAAAAACAGCTTCCATGCCACCGACGATCAGGCGCTTGAGATACAGCTCGGGTGCCACACGCAGATAACGGTCTACACCAAGCGCATTGTGCTGTGTCACAAATGGTTTGGCATTGGCGCCACCGGGGATGGGGTGCATCATGGGTGTTTCAACTTCAAGGAAGGATCGGTCTTCAAAAAATCTTCGTATCAGAGAAACAATCCTGCTTCGCATCACAAATTTTTCTTTCACTTC
>JANTGA010000074.1 GCA_024763175.1 Sulfurovum sp. | reverse complement strand
AGCCAGGAGAGTTCACGGTTGAAGTAGAGTTGAGGTGAGTTGAGGTCTATCATGAGTTCTGCCTACTTTTTGTAGCATTATAGCGAATTCATAGTTGCGGGTGCTTGCGTACGTGTGGGTTAGGTGATTGTCGATTGGTTCGTTATATATTATTGTATGATACTATCAATTATACCTAAGACTTGGTTTATGGTTTTTTGATTTGCTTTTTCAATAAATTTTATATTTCTTGAATTATAATCTATTGATTTCATTTGTTCTGCCATAATAAATCCTGCAACATTCTCACTTTCTACTTCAATATGAAATGGAAAATCTCTTTTTGTATTTGTTATTGGACAAGCAAAAGCAAGTCCAAGATGTTTATTGAATACTTTATTGCTTACAATTATTGCAGGTCTTCTGCCTTTTTGTTCATGACCACTTTGTGGATCAAAACTTAAGGCTACGATATCTCCCTGTTCGGGAATATATTTTACCATTCTTCCAGTCCACTCTTATTGTCAAACTCTTCATAGGCTTTATGATCAGATGGCAGTTGTTGAACCAGTTTATTGATATCATATTTTTCTCTTGATTGTTTCATTGGTTCTATCACGATTTTTTGATTTTCAATCATAATTTTCATTTTATCGCCAACTGACAAATGTAGTTCTTTCATTATATTTTTTGGAAATCTTAGACCTTGCGAGTTCCCCCACCTTGAGATTGTAGCTGTCATGATATCTTCCTTCTATTTTGTATATCCGAAGTATATCATGTATTTTATTGGCTGTCAATGAATAACGCTTAAAATACGTGTCAGACGTTGAAAATACACTTTTTCTCTACATGGCCGACTTGTCTAAGTGCTTACGAACCGTAAATACAACTATACGAGGACACAGCTTTCATTCGCGCTGCTCACAAAAGCAATGTCCCCTAATTGTCGGTGTCACTCCTCCATATCCACTTACCCTATTCTGAAAGCTGTCTGCTGAGGTATTTTGATTTCCGATCCAATTGTCCGAGGCTGAAGCCGTCGGTTCCGAGTGATGTTTTTGTCTAAAGTTTTTTGATTTTGGCGATCTCATCTCTAAAGCGTGCTGCCTCTTCAAAATCCAGTTTTTTGGCGGCATTGAGCATCTTGGCTTTGAGCTCTTTGACGAGTTTCTGTCGTTCGGCTTTGGGCATTTTGTCGAGTTTGGAGCGTTTGTTGTAGAGCTCCCCTGCATCTTCGACTTTGAGATTGGTATCGAGTTTTCTCAGTGTCGTGGTGGGCGTGATGCCGTGCTCCTTGTTGTAGGCGATCTGCTTTTTGCGTCGTGCATGCGTGATATCGATCGTCGCCTGCATCGATTGGGTGATCTTTTTGGCATACATCAAGACTTGCCCGTTGGCATTTCGTGCGGCGCGTCCTGCGGTCTGGATGAGAGACGTTTCACTGCGCAGGAAGCCCTCCTTGTCGGCATCGAGGATAGCGACGAGACTCACTTCGGGCAGATCCAGCCCCTCTCTGAGCAGGTTGATCCCGATGAGGATATCGAACTCTCCCAGACGCAGGCTTCGTATCACCTGATTACGCTCGATAGCATCAAGATCAGAGTGCATATATCTGGCTCTCAGTCCCAGGTCGTTGTAGTAGCTCGTCAGCTCTTCTGCCATCTTTTTAGTCAACACAGTGACGAGAATGCGCTCTCCTTTTTCGATCACTTTTTTCATTCGGTCGTGCAGGTTTTCGACCTGATACGTACTATCGATCACTTCGATCTTCGAGTCAAGCAGCCCTGTAGGGCGTACAACCTGTTCGGCGACGACCGAAGAGAGATCGATCTCCAGTTCTGCCGGCGTAGCAGAGACGAAGAGAAAATGGGGCGCCTTGTGGATGTATTCGTCGAACATCAGGGGACGGTTGTCCAGTGCGCTCGGCAGTCTAAATCCGTGCTCGACCAAGACCTCTTTGCGGCTTCTGTCGCCAGCATACATGCCCCGAAACTGCGGCAGGGATACATGGGACTCATCAACGATTACGAGGTAGTCATCATGCATCGCAGCGAAGTAGTCCTGCATCGAGTAGGGTGTTTCGCCGGGTTTTTTCCCGGTAAGGTGGCGGGAGTAGTTTTCGATCCCTTTGCAGATCCCTGTCGCTTCGAGCATTTCGAGGTCAAACTCGGTGCGCTGTTTGAGACGGTTGTACTCGACCATGCGACCCTCCTGCTGATAGTAGGCGAGTCGTTCACCCAGCTCCTCTTCGATGCTCTTGATCGCTAGCGCCAGCTTCTCTTTGCTGACGATAAATTGATTGGCAGAGTAGATCGTAACCTCTTTCCGGTCCTCTCCCTTCTCTCCTGTCAGGGCATCGAAGGGGTAGAGTGCTTCGATCTCATCTCCGAAAAACTCCACCCGTATCGCCTCCTCTTCACTGTAGGCAGGATAGATATCGATCACGTCGCCGCTGACACGGAAGTCTCCGCGATCGAAGTAGTCATCGTTGCGCTTGTACCCCATGTCGACCAGCCTGAGGAGCAGCTCCTTTTGCCTGTAGTCGCTTCCGACGCAGAGTTTTTGCACGATCGAACGATAATCCTCAGGAGAGCCCAATCCATAGTTGGCAGAGACGGAGGCGATGACGATCACGTCGTCGTTGCTCAACAGACTGGCGGTAGTGCTCAGCCGCAGACGCTCCAGCTCCTGGTTGACAGAGCTGTCTTTTTCGATGAAGAGATCCTGTCGCGGGAGATAGGCTTCGGGCTGATAATAGTCGTAGTAAGAGATGAAATATTCGACGTGGTTGTTGGGGAAAAAGCTTTTGAATTCACTGTAGAGCTGGGCTGCAAGCGTTTTGTTGTGTGTCATAATGAGGGTGGGTTTGCCTGTTTTCTCGATCACTTTGGCCATCGTGTAGGTTTTGCCGCTTCCTGTGACACCCAGGAGTGTTTGGTATTGGTTGCCCTTGAGGATCGAGTCGCTGAGGGCCTCGATAGCCTCTGGCTGATCCCCGGAGGGGCTATAGGGGCTGGATACAGTAAAATTAGGCACGCTAAACTCCCTCTTCTTTGTTTGCTGACTGGTGACGCACTGTTTTGGGGCAGTTCCGAAGACGCTCCCGCACTTTTCAACTCTTATTATTGATTGTTTGGTTATTATAACAAAAATTATTACCTAGTGCGGTAATTTAACAATAGAAAAGAGAGCAGGGGTAGTTTGAAATGAATGCATTGGAAAGATTACACGAAAAAATTGAACAACTCAAAAATAATCATTTGGGGTTGAAGCATGAGATGCATGAGCTGAGATCACAGCTCGAGGGGCTTCAGTCGCATCAGGGTGAGCAGCAGCAGACCATCGACCAGCTCAGACATGAGATCGAAGAGAAAGACAGAGAGATCGAGGGTATCATTGCCAAAGTTGAAGAGTTGCTTTCGTAGTAGACTGAATAGAGAGAAGAATCACTTCAAGAAGGGAGCAGTATGAAAAAAGTAGCATTAACAGTTGCAGGCAATCGCTATGAGATTAAGCTGGAGGATGATTTTGCAGATTTTGTCAACAGAGATCTGCAGGAAGCAGGTGTCGCACTGGATCGTGACAACAGCCCCGTTGCACTTCTCAAAGCCTACCTGCGTCTCGCCAAACAGAATGACAGCTATGAAGATGAGATCGAACTGCTGATCGATACCCTCGATAGCCTGTAGGGCAGCGCCCTATATCACCATTTTGACATCGTCGTGCTCCTGGAAGCACTTGAAGAGCCTGTCTCTCTCTTCCTGGCTTTCGACGACGCAGCTGGCATTGTAGCTGTGAAATTTGCCATTTCTGGAGACATTTCCCGTAGAGCAGAGATGCTCTTTCTCTCCCATCACCTCTTTGATGCAGGCGTATAGCGCCTCTTTGTTTTTGCCTATCAGCTTGAAGCCCCATTGTGTGGGGTATTCGATCTGTGGTTCTTTGGCTGTTTTATCGTCTATAGTCACCGCTTTTACCTCCTGATTTCTTTTCCAACTGCACATTTTTGATCACCATTCCTTTGTCGATGGCTTTGAGCATGTCGTAGATCGTGAGCAGGCCCACGCTGACACCTGTCAGTGCTTCCATCTCTACACCGGTCTTTCCTGTCAGTTTGGCGGTGACGGTCAATTTGAACCCGGGGAGGTCATGCAGCTCTTCGATATCTGTTTTGACAGATGTGAGCATCAGGGGGTGGCACATCGGTATCAGTGTGCTGGTTTGCTTGGCACCCTGTATCGCCGCGATAACAGCAGTCTGGAGAACGGGGCCTTTTTTGGCCGTGTTGGCCACGACAGCGTTGAAGGCTTCCGGGGTTACTTCGATGATACCGCTTGCAGTTGCGATCCGGGTGGTATTGTTTTTGTCAGAGACATCCACCATCTTGGGCTTGTTTTGCTCATCCAAATGGGTTAAATTCACGTCTATTCCTCTCTCGTTCATATCGTTATCCCGTCTGATGCAATCCGCCTCCCCTGTTCGGTACAACTGAGGCAAATTCTGTCACATCATCCAAGTATGGTTTGCCATGGTAGCATAAAAAACGACGAAAATAGGATACATATGACGATAAAATCATAAAAATGACGTTAATAATTTAAAAATACTTGACTTTAATCATCAAATTTGGATAATATTTCGGAAATGATTAAAGGAGGAGTATTGACTTATGCATATTTGCGGCAATTGATCGGAAGAAGAAATATTGCTCAGCAACAAAGTATGATTCTCTCTTTTTCATTGGGTCGAGGTTTGACGATCGACAAAGAAGTCTTTGAGTATTCCAATAAAAATCGTTTAATTGAAGAGCGTGAGCAGTTTGAAAGCTTTCTTCACGGACTGAAAAAAGGGGATGCAATTGTCGTCGACGAGATTTGGATGTTGAGTGAAAAGGTGGATGAGATCATCAAAGTGATTAACTGCATGCTGAGCAGGGATGTGACACTCTATAGTGCCTCCTCGCAAACTGTGATCAACACGCAGACACTACTCGGTGATATCTTTCCGCTTCTTAACTCACTCCGGGAAGAGCAGCACAGCAGACAGAAGCATATCGGTCGCCCCAAGGGAAGCCGCTCCAGTTCGAAATTTGATAAATACCAAATGCAAATCATCTCCTGCCTCAAGAAGGAGATGAATGTGAGTGCCATCGCACGGGAACTGGGTGTCAGCAGAAGCTCACTGAAAGACTACATTGAATCAAGAGGAATCAAAGAGATGATAGAGGGGTCCTGGGTAGAGATCTCTCCATCCGGAGCCAAAAGCAAGATGGAAGACACTCTGTTGATCTGTCCATTCGAGCAAAAACAAAATCACAAAGGAGATGGAAATGGACGCAGCAGCAACAGTCAAAGCTAAGCCAAAGAAAAATATGGCCAAAGAGTATTTAAAGGGGTGGGTATCCTATCGCATCAAACGATATTGGGCCTATGTGATAGCGACGGTGATAGCACTGGTAATGCCTTGGATAACGATCGGAGGGAATCACCTCTTTCTTTTGAGTTTTGACCATAAAAAACTGCACCTTGCAGGGGTGGCATTCGATATGCAGGAGCTTTATCTGATGCCATTCCTCTTGATGCTGCTTTTCCTTGGGATTTTTGCCGTGACAGCCGTAGGCGGTCGAGCTTGGTGCGGATGGGCTTGTCCTCAGACGATCTTCCGTGTGATCTATCGTGATGGTATTGAGACCAAGTTGCTTGGATTGCGTAAGCGTATCAAGAACAAGCAAAAAGAGCCTGATATGAGCAAACCCGAAAATCAGCTCAAAAAAGTGATCGCCATCCTGCTCTGGACAGTACTGGCCCTGATAGCAGCAGCAGACTTTATGTGGTTTTTTGTCCCGCCTGAAGACTTTTTTGTCTATATTCAAAATCCATCTGAGCATATGATCCTGATAGGGATGCTGCTGGGAATCGCTGCTTTTATCGTGATCGACGTGGTCTTCATCAAAGAGGATTTTTGTATCTATATCTGCCCCTATAGCCGTGTACAGTCCGTACTGTATGATGACGATACCATCATGGCGATCTATGATCCACACCGTGGGGGAGAGATCTATGAAGGACATGGCTATGAGCGTCACAAGACAATAAACAAACAAAAAGAGCTTCTCGCCGTCGATCCAAGTGCAGAGTGTACGACCTGCGAAAGCTGTGTCACGGTCTGCCCCACACATATCGATATCCGTAAAGGGCTGCAGCTGGAATGTATCAACTGTCTGGAGTGCGTAGATGCCTGTACGACAGTGATGGGAGCGCTTGGAAAGCCGAGTCTGGTGCGTTGGTCCAGCGAGAAAGAGGTGATTGAGCAAAAAGGAAAGACCAACTATCTCAGGCCCAAAGTGATTGCCTATATCACTGTTCTTGTGTTGGTGCTGGTCTCTCTTTTTGCAATGGGAAGCACCAAGGAGCATATGCTGCTCAATGTCAACAAAACAACCAGACTCTACAAGATCCATAATGATGGTGTGGTGGAAAACGACTATATCTTCCTCTTTACCAATACAGATAGTAAGGCGCATACTTACTTCTTCGAAGTGCTCGATAACGACAAGATAAAAATAGTCAGACCCAAAGAGGCATTCAAGATCGGAGCAGGCAAAAAGAAGAAAAAAGTTGTCGTTCTTCAAACAGAAGCACAGTTGGCAAATGATGCACGAAAAGATGTTCCTATTCCTGTGACGATCAGAGCATACGCAACAGATGACAAAGAAAAAATTGTAGTCGATCGCAAGACGGTTTTTGTCTACCCGAGAGCCGACTTGGTCAAAAAATAGGAGAAAGCTTGAAAAATATAGAACCAACACTCGAAGGTATCGAGGATTATCATGGAAAAGAGAGCAGCGAGAAGAGGATGACCGTTTGGATCGTTATCCTCTCGGGATTACTGATCGGGGCGATTTACAGTATTCTCGGAAACCATTCAACTGTTTCGGATGAGCTGAGCGCCCAAAAGCAGCAATCCGGTATCTTTAGATAAAAAGCAGAGGAGAAGAGCATGGCAAATGCATTGGTTTTGGGCGGAGGTTTCGCCGGCGTAGAAGCAGCAATCTATCTGCGCAAGCATAATATCGACGTAACACTCGTGAGCAATCGGGACTATTTCTATATCTATCCGACATCGATCTGGATACCTACCGGTGAAGCGACGATGAAAGATGTCAGTGTGCCTCTGGCAGATTTGGCAAAAGCCCATGGCTTTAAGCTGGTCATCGATGAGGTCCGGGAGATCCGCTCCAGGGAGCATCGTGCTCTCTGCGCCGATGGTGAGTACAGCGCTGACTATCTGATCATTGCGATGGGCAGCGGCAAGATGAAACACAAAGGAGACGAGCACTTTCTCTCGATCTGCGGAAAGCCCGAAGAGGCACCCCAGATCAAGGATCGCATCGATGCCCTGATCGAAAAAGGGAGCGGCAAGATCGCGATGGGCTTCGGCGGCAACCCCAAGGATCCGAGTAATGTACGCGGCGGTCCGGCATTTGAAGTCATCTTCAACCTCCATAACCGCCTCAAAAAACTTGGAATACGTGATCAGTTTGAGTTGACCTTTTTTGCACCGATGGAGAAGCCCGGTGCACGTATGGGACCTCAGGCACTGAAAATGATGGATATCTACTTCGGTAAACTGGGTATCAAAAAGCACTTTGGCAAAAAGATCATCCGCTTTGAAGAGAATGGAGTGGTTTTTGAGGATGAGAGTAAGCTCGAGAGTGATTTTACGATGTTCATTCCTGCCGGGAATGGACATCCTGTTTTTGAAAACTCCGATCTTCCGCTCAACGAGGCAGGGCTGATCAAGATCAATGACTACTGTGAAGTGATGCACGACTTTGATGATACGCCGGAGCGATACAATGTCTTCGCTATCGGAGACTCGACTGCACTTGACGGTCCGGACTGGCGTGCCAAGCAGGGGCATATCGCCGAAGTGATGGCCCGAAATATTGCTTTCAATATCGATGCGATGATCAAAGGCAAAGAGGAGCGCAAAGGCTATCTGGAGCATATCAATATCCTTTGTGTGATGGATAGCGGAGATGGGGCTGCCTTCGTCTACAGGAGCAGCAAAGGCGGCAAAATGATCCCGATGCCTATCGTTGGACACTGGATGAAAAAAGGCTGGGGCTGGTATTGCCGAAATTCCAAACTCGGAAAGATTCCAAGATTGCCCGGGATGTAAGAGTGTATCAAAAATAGAAAAAGGAATGCAATGAAACAAATGACCGTCTTGGAGAAATATCCGGTTTTTACACTGGAAGTCAACAAAGATGAGACAACATATCGAAGTGTCGATGAGATATTGGCATACTTTGAGGAGCAGATCAATGCGCATCCTGTCGCGGCCTATATTGGGAGATTTGATCACTATGCACACACTGCTGCACTCAAGGAGGGTCAGATCGGCGAAGGGATCAAGGCGGCCAAAAATATTATCTGCTGCTTTGGGAAGAGTCTGCCCAAACCTGTCGTCCTGGCAGTCAGGCCACGATCGATCGGTGTAGCAGAGATGGAGGATCGTTTTGTGATCAGCTTTCTGGAAGCACCCAATCCGGATGCCAATGCGACGATGGAGAATTGGGTCAAAGCAATAGCAGGAAAATGATGAGGCGCAGCTATACGCTTTTGGCACTGCTTGCATTTTTTTCTGCCGGTTGTGAAGAGAAGTATCCCACTTATGCTGCTTTTTGCGACCAGAACAAGACGCAGCCTCCTTCGTGTCTTCACTATGCTGTTTTGGGTGTGAAGGACAAAAAGAGGCTGGAGTCACTCTTTGGACTGCAGGATGAAGAGGCTTGTCCTTATCGTGTGGAGCTGACCCGTTATCATATCGGTTTGTGCGACAATCCGATTGTCAAGAGTGTCGGAAGTGATTTTAACGGCTATGTCAGACTGGAGATCAAAAAAGGCTTCAAGTGTTACTATAAGATACAAAGTGACTTCAAGAATGACGAAAATGCGGCATTTGAGAGGGTTGCAAAAAAGCTTGAAAAAGAGTGGAGCTTGCAAAATATTCCTAATTAAGACTAAATTTATCTTATTTAGGGAATAATTCTCTCACAACTTAAATAAAAGGAAACAAAATGGCAACAGTAACATTTAAAAACGACACAGTATGTAATCTCGCAGGTACAGAAATCAACGTAGGTGA
>JANTGA010000073.1 GCA_024763175.1 Sulfurovum sp. | reverse complement strand
ACCGAGTAGCCGTTTCCTGTGCCGAGATTGACCGTCATGACGCCATCGAAACTTTTGATCTTCTCAAGCGCATCGATATGTCCCCGAGCCAAATCTACCACATGGATATAGTCCCTGACACCTGTCCCGTCTACTGTGTCGTAGTCATCCCCAAAGACATTGAGGTGATCTCTTTTTCCTACTGCAGTCTGTGCGATAAAAGGCATCAGGTTGTTGGGGATGCCGTTAGGATCTTCGCCTATCATGCCTGATGAGTGGGCACCGACAGGATTGAAGTAGCGTAAAAGCACAACCTTCCATTCATTGTCGGAGACATAGAGATCTCTGAGTATCTCTTCGATGAAGAGCTTACTTCTGCCGTAAGGGTTGGTTGCAGAAAGCGGAAAATCTTCTCGGATGGGAGTGGTATGCGGATCGCCATAGACAGTAGCAGAAGAGCTGAATACGATCGACTTGCAACCATATCTCTGCATCACATCACACAGTACTGTGGTGCCATGTACATTGTAGTCATAGTATTTCAGAGGCTTTTGGACAGACTCTCCTACCGCTTTGAGTCCTGCAAAATGAATCACAGCATCGATAGGATAGCGCTCAAAGAGCTTTGTGAGATCCTCTCTGTTTCGGACGTCACCCTCTACGACAGCGATCTCTTTTCCTGTGATTTTTTCGACTCTCCTGATGCTTTCGTGTGAAGCGTTGCAAAAGTTATCAAAAACGATCGGCTCATGTCCCGCCTCTATCAGCAGCAGGAGCGTATGCGATCCGATATATCCGGCACCGCCGGTTACAAGAACGTGCATCAGATACCCCTTAGAAACTCATCTTCAAACCGCCGTAGAGGCTGCTGTTGAATGTCTCTGAACTATAGCCGGTATATTCGACATCGATATTTCGATATCCGACATAGAGAGAGACGGCGCTGATGACTTCCATCCCGGCTTCGGCACGAAATTCAAAATAGTTTTCCGCTTCATCAAAAGAGAGCACTGAGGGTGCATAGAGAAGTGCGAGTGAGAAGCTGGCTGCGGGAAGAGAATCGGCCAGTGTTGCAGCATAGGACGCTTCCGCCATCAGAGGGATAGCAGAAAAATTGTCCAAGTGGACAAACCTTGCCCCCAGACCAAGGCTCAAACCCTCCATGACCTGTCCCTGGAAGCTGTTGTGGGCACTCAGGCCGATGCCAAACAAACTGTCATCTTTAGTGTTGATGAAGTTGGCATCTGCGATAAACATGGTTCCATTGGTATATTCTGCGAAATTGTTGATATCCATAGCAGCCTCTACTTCAATATCCTCCGTATTGATATTGAGTCCGATCATGTTTCTGGAGAAGAGCAGGGCGGAGCCAAGCAGCAAAAGCGGCAATATTTTTTTTGCAGACATAGTTTTCCTTTCTCAAAAATATTCATATTATAACATATTTATTCTGTGAGGGGTAGCATCTGTGCTATAATGCAGATACCATTATCATAAAAAGAAAAAGAAAAAGGAAAAGAGTGAGTGGAAATATTATTATATTAATGCTGGGTGTTTCAACATTTCTCGGGGCTTTAGGGCTCTTTGCATTATTGTGGGGTGTTAGAACAGGACAGTTTGATGATCAGTCCAAATTTATTGACGGTGCTCGTTATGACAACGAGGAGGACCTTCAGGATGCGAAGATGATGGATGAGAAGAAAAAAAATCGGGAAGCAGAGCGCAAAAAGGAGTATCGCCCACCCGCGTAAAGGTTGACCAAAGAGCTCTATAGGGATCGTGATCTAAAACTTCAACCGCTTGATCCGTAGAGAATTTGCCACAACGACCAGTGAGCTCAAGCTCATCGAAAGTGCCGCAATGAGGGGATTGACGAAACCTGCCACAGCGAGAGGGACGGCGATGGTGTTGTAGAGGATGGAGAAACCCAGGTTCTCTTTGACGGCACGGAAGGTGCGTCTGGATATTTTGTAAGATTCGTAGATGCTGTTGGGTTTTTCATCGATCAGTACGACGTCGCTGACGGAGATGGCAATGTCGGCACCGCTCCCCATCGCGATCGCGATATCAGAGCTGGCCAGTGCGATCGTATCATTGATCCCGTCACCCGCCATGACGACGATATGCCCTTCATTGTGAAACTGCCCGATCATCTTAGACTTATCCTGGGGGAGAAGCTTGGCATGAACTTCCGTGATACCGACTGCCCGGGCGACTTTTTGGGCACTCTTCTCGTGATCACCTGTGAGCATCACGACTCGGATGCCCATCTCTTTAATTTTTCCAATCGTTTTCGCGGCATCTTCCCGGATGGTATCCGTCAGTTCGAGACGGGCTACAAGCGTTTCATCGATTGCAAAAAGAAAGAGGGAGTTGTCGCTGTCATGCGCCACGGAGATGCCTGATGCTTCCATCAGCTCCGGATTGCCTCCGATAATTTTCCGACTTTTGTATCTGGCAGATATCCCCTTGGCTTCGATACTTTTGATATCCTCAAGAGGCAATGGCTGGAGCGCACCATACTCCTCTTGAAGATAGCGCACGACACCTTTGCTGATGGGATGGTCGGAGGTTGAGACGAGGCTGTAGAGCAGAGCAGGATCGAAGCCGTTGGCTATCTCCACATTGACGACGGAAGGCCTCCCCTCGGTGATCGTGCCCGTCTTGTCCAGGGCAAGCAGGTCGCTTTTTGCCATTGTCTCCAAAAAGGCTGCCTCTTTGAAAAGGATACCCCGTTTTGCAGCGACACTCACACCGACAAGTGTAGACATCGGTGTCGCCAGTCCCAGAGCACAGGGGCAGGCGATGACGATGACAGAGATACCGATGATGAGAGCCTGTTCAAAGCTCCCCGAAAAGTAGTACCAGCCGGCAAAAGTCAGCAGAGCAATTGCGAGGATGGTAGTAGAAAAATAGCCTGAAATGGTATTGGCCAGCTGCTCAATCTTTGGTTTTTTGGTGATGGACTCTTCGAGAAGTGTCACGATGGAGTTGAGGAGTGACCCTGAGGCATCTTTGACGGCCCGGTAGTGTATGACGGAGTCCAGGCAGATCGAGCCGCTGAGGATTGTGTCCCCCTCCTTTTTGTAGACAGGCTCATTTTCGCCGGTCAGGGAGCTCTCATCGAATGAAGCCTCTCCACGGGTTACTTTGCCGTCTATGACGACTTTTTCTCCGGGTTTAAGCTCGATGATATCACCAATGACAATATTTTCGATACTGACAAGACTTTTGATACCATCTGCGACCGTTGTCACCTCTGTAGGAGTACTACCCATAATAGAGTCCAGTGTGTCAACAGCCTGTTTTTTGCTGAGGACTTCGAGGTATTTGCCTACCAGTACGAAGGTGATGATCATCACGACCGAATCGAAGTAGACTTCGCCATGCCGTGTGAGCATCGCATAGATGGAGTAGAGCCAGGCAGAGAGGGCGCCGGATGCGACCAGTGTATCCATATTGACCACTCTGTTTTTGTATCCATAATAGGCTCCGCGAAAAAAGATCCATCCGCTGTAGAAGAGTACGGGTGTCGACAGAAGAAATTCTGCGACATTGAGGATATCTTTGAACTCTTGCTTCATGCCACTGAAGTAGCCCGCATACTGGGCGATGGCGATCCACATGATATTCATCGTGCCGAAGACGCCTACAAGGATACGGGAGTAGTACTCTTTGCGTGTTTTGACAGCACGCTCCTCCTGGAGTCTGGGGTCATAGGGGTAGGCATTGTATCCGATGGATCGGATCGTTTCGATGATCTTTGATAGCGGGATGACTTCGGGGTCCCAGACCACTTTGGCTTTGTTGTTGGTATAGTTGATGGAGGCTTCGATAATGCCGTCAGTTTTGTGCAGGACTTTTTCATTGAGCCAGACACAGGCGGAGCAGTGGATCCCTTCGATGATCAGATAGATCTCCTGGAGGCCGTCATTGCGTGTGGTAATATATTTGTTTTTAAATCCCTCGAGGTCGAACTTCTCGAGGTCTTCACTGCTCTGTGTGGCAGGCTGAAGCTCTGTATCGCCCAGTTTGTCATAGAAGGTGCCAAGCCCCTCTTCGTTGAGGAGGTGGTAGACTCCCTGGCAGCCCTTGCAACAAAAATAGAGCTGCCTGCCATTTTCATCTTTCTCTTTGATCATCACCTCTTCGTCAAATTCAAGATTACAGTGGGTACAGGATACTTTAGACACATCGACTCCTTTGTCCGCGGATTTTATCCAAAAAAGGGTAAGATTCCACCTATGAATACAGTGATGCTTTTTGTTCTGATCCAAATTATCCTCGAGTTGTTTGAAGCGTGGTGGCAGCGTTCTGATACCTTGATGGGCGTACTGGAGAGGGATTATGACTATTACCGGAAGAGTATCTTTCTTTTTTTACTGATGCACCCCAGTTTTTATTTCGTACTCTTTGTCGTGCTTTCGACCCAGATACTCAATGGTTGGATGGTGACGATTCTTCTTTTGAAGAGTGTTGATATCTTCTTCAAGATGACGATGATACAAAATCTTTTTGTCAAAGGCCGGATCGATGCGATGATGGAGTCCTTTCTGGAAGAGCCTCTGAGTCCTTGGATATTTCTCACAGGCGTCAGCCTCTATCCTTTTTTACTTTTTTATGGATTGATTTGACAGATTAAGAGAATTTTTTTACATTTTATTTTGCTTTTCTTTGACTTTTCAGCAAAAAAAAATTATAATGGCATCACTACACCAATAAAAGCAGATAGGTCATAGAGTGTAACTACATTATCAATATATTTATGTCTATTGTGCTATAAAGCATATCTCCATGTATTCGAAAAATAAAAAATAACCTGACAAGAGGAATCATGAGCGAAAACAAAAAATCCAACGGCAATACCCATGCCAACAAAAGAAACAATAGAACCCACGTACCCGTAGATGGATACAAGATCGAGACATTGCAGCAGAAACCATTGACCGATCTGGTCCAAATCGCCAAAGAGGTCAAAGTTGAAAACCCCAATGAGTTCCAGCGAAAAGATTTGATTTTTGAAATTCTCAAATCTCAGGTCAAGCAGGGTGGGTTTATCCTCTATACCGGCATTTTGGAAGTGATGCATGACGGCTATGGTTTTCTGCGGTCGATTGATGGAAATTTTGCCAACTCAGGCAATGATACCTATGTCAGTTCGACACAGATCAAGCGCTTTGCTCTGCGCAACGGAGATATCGTCACGGGTCAGGTGCGACAGCCCAAAGACCAGGAGAAGTACTATGCGCTGCTCAAGATCGAAGCGATCAACTACCTCCCGCCGGAAAAATCCAAACAGCGGCCGCTCTTTGACAACCTGACGCCCCTCTATGCCAATGAAAAACTTAAACTCGAATATAACCCCATGAAGTTGACCGGTCGTGTACTGGATCTTTTTACACCTATCGGCAAGGGGCAGAGAGCACTGATCGTAGCACCGCCGCGTACCGGTAAGACAGAGCTTCTCAAAGAGTTGGCGCATGGTATTACACACAACAGCCCGGATGCTTCGCTGATGGTGCTTCTGATCGATGAGCGCCCCGAAGAGGTGACCGATATGCAGCGCTCCGTCAAAGGGGAAGTCTACAGCTCTACGTTTGACCTCCCGGCACAAAACCACGTCCGTACAGCGGAAATGGTGATCGAAAAAGCAAAACGTCGTGTGGAGCTGGGCAAAGATGTCATTATTCTGCTGGATTCTATTACCCGATTGGCGCGTGCATACAACACTGTCACACCCAGCTCCGGAAAAGTTCTTTCCGGCGGTGTCGACGCCAATGCGCTGCATAAACCCAAGCGTTTCTTTGGTGCGGCACGAAATATCGAAGAGGGCGGAAGTTTGACGATCGTTGCGACAGCACTGATTGAGACCGGAAGTCGAATGGATGAGGTCATCTTCGAAGAGTTCAAGGGTACAGGCAACTCCGAAGTCGTTCTCAACCGCCATGTCGCTGACCGTCGTGTCTATCCTGCGATCGATGTGACCAAATCAGGAACACGAAAAGAGGAGCTTCTCGTCGATCCTGAAACGCTTCAGAAGGTTTGGGCGCTGCGTAATGCGATGCAAAACATGGAAGAGCTCGAAGGCTTGAAATTCCTCTTCTCCAAAATGCTCAAAACCAAATCAAACGAAGAGTTTCTATCGATTATGAATGAGGGAGCATAGGCACCCTATGAGGGTTGGTGTCTTTGATTCCGGTGCGGGCGGCTTGAGTGTCGTCAAATCGCTGCTGGAGCACAAGCTTTTCGATGAGATCATCTACTATGGGGATACGGCTCGTGTTCCCTACGGCACCAAAGACAAAAATACCATCGTTCGCTACTCTCTTGAAGCCCTTGAGTTTTTCAACAACTTCGATATCGACCTTCTGATCACAGCTTGCAATACAGTCAGTGCCCACGCCCTCCAGGAGATGCGTGAAGCGAGCAGCTATGAGATCGTAGGCGTTATAGAGCCCGGGATCAGAGCTTTGAAGAATAAACTTCCACAGAAAGATACTTCGATACTCATTACAGGAACGAGAGCAACAATCGCTTCAAAGCGCTATCAGCTGGAGCTTGCAGCGCTGGGCTATCACAATCTGACGGCAATACAGACAGGGCTTTTTGTTCCGCTGGTAGAGGAGGGTATCTTTGACGGTCCTCTGCTTCATGAAGCGCTGAAATACTACTTCAAAGAGATCCCCCTTCCGTCTGCTGTCATACTGGGCTGTACCCATTTCCCGCTGATCAGTGACGCAATAAAAGGCTATTTTGAACAGAAGCCTTTGATGATTCATTCGGGAGAAGCGATTGTCGAACACCTTGCTGAGCAGTGCGGCATTACGGGAAGCAATGGAGAGAACCATCTGAGGATATTTGCTTCGGACAATGTTGAAGGATTGAGAAGAACTGCCAAAGGCTGGCTGGGTGACGTTTGACGAGCGCTGCTACGCACTGCTTCGCCAGATACCCAGAGGCAGGGTGAGCAGCTATAGAGAGCTTGCCCACGCCCTCGGAACCCGAGCCTACCGTGCAGTCGGCAATGCGATGAACAAAAACCCTTACTCAGCAGAAGAGTATCCCTGTCACCGTGTTCTCAAGAGCGATGGAACAGTCGGCGGATATGCCTACGGCACCGATGAAAAACTCAAGCGATTGCTCGAGGAGGGTCATCGGATAGAGAAGGGCAAGCTGATAGATTTTGGAAAGATTCTGATGAGAGCTTCGGAGTTTGAAAGCATTGAGTTGTAGGGATTTGCTTTGAACCGTTTGACTCGAACAAGTTCGAGTGTCCCAACCTCAGGACCCTCAGACTTGTCTGAGGCCAAACATTCCATTTGCTTTGAACCGTTGGACTCGAACAAGTTCGAGTGTTCCGAAGCTTAGGACCCTCAAACTTGTCTGAGGCGGAGTTTGTCGATTTTGGATATGGATCATCGGATGTTAGAGTAGTCCGACGGCTTCTCTGACGCGCTCCATTTTGGCATTGGCGATTTTCTGTGCCTTTTGTGCGCCATGATCGAGGATGTCGCGTACTTCGTCCATATGGTTGAGATAGTAGGCGCGTTTTTCCCGTGCTTCGGCGAATTCATCCCAGATCAATCCTTTGAGATGCTTTTTGAAATGGCCATATCCCTCTTTTCCGCTGCGGTAGCGCTCTCGCAGTGCCTCTTTCTCTTCGTTATCCAGGAAGAGGGCCGCCAATGCGAAGACATTGCAGCTCTCAGGGTCAAGCGGTTCACCCAGAGGTGTCGAATCGGTCACGATTTTGTTGCACTGCTTCTGCAGAGGCTTCTCCTCCATGAAGAGTTCGATGGTGTTGCCGTAGCTTTTGCTCATCTTTTCGCCATCGATACCGGGGATCGTTGCCATCTCTTCAGCGACCCGGTACTCAGGGAGTGTGAAGATTTCGCCATATTCGTTGTTGAATTTGATAGCGATATCGCGTGTCATCTCCAGGTGCTGGATCTGATCTTTGCCTACGGGTACGATTTCGCTGTCCAGGATGAGGATATCGGCAGCCATCAGAACAGGATAGCTGAAGAGCGCATGGTTTGCGGCAATCCCTTTGGCGACTTTGTCTTTGTAGCTGTGTGCCCGCTCCAGCAGACCCATCGGGGTGAACTTGGAGAGGATCCAGTAGAGTTCGAGGACTTGGGGCATATCGCTCTGTATCCAGAAGGTCGTCTTCGTCGGATCCAGTCCCATCGAGAGATAGTCCACGGCTGCATCGAGCGTATATTGTCTCAGTGTCTGGGCATCTTTTGAGGTTGTCAGTGAATGGTAATTAGCGATAAAAGTGAAGAGCTCATTCTCCTCCTGCAGTTCGATCATTGGCTTCATTGCACCGAAAAAGTTTCCGATATGGAGTTTTCCCGAAGCTTGAATTCCTGTAAGTACGCGCATAGTGTGTCCTGAAATTTTTTTCGTATTATAGCGGGTGATTGACTAATTGGTAATTAGAAGCCGAAAATTAAGGCAGATTCGCAAGATGAACTACTCCTCCATCCGCTCCCCGCGTTTCCTTGCGACGATATCCAGAGGTACACCTTCAAAATCAAACCGGCTCCTGATAAAGTTGGCAAGATAGCGTTTGTAGCTGAAGTGCAGTCCATCGGGACGATTGGAGATGAGGGCGATTTTGGGCGGCTTGGTTTCATACTGCGTGGCAAATTTGATCTTGACGACTGCTCCATTATGAGAAGGGACATGATGTCTGTTGATCGCTTCCCTGAGTGCATCGTTGAGTTTGGAAGTGGGGATGCGCTGTTTGTAGCGCTCGTAGATGGCCGTGATCTGATCGAGTATCTTGTGGACACGCATACCGGTTTTGGCGGAGATGGTGACCAATGGAGCGTAGTGCAGAAATTTGAGTTCGTCTCGGATATCATTGACAGCCTCCTCATAGCTCTTCTCTGCACGTATATCCCATTTATTGAGGACGATGAGGCATGCAAGTCTGTACTTCTCGATCAGTCCCGCGACTCTCTCGTCCAGCTCCGTGACGCCGACAGTCGCATCGATCATCAGCAGTACCAGATCGGCTTTTTCAAGCATCGCTGTCGTGCGTCCCAGTGCATATTTCTCGATGCCGACGATTTTGCTGCGTCTTCTGATACCTGCCGTATCGATGAAGGTTATCTCATAGCCGTCATGTTCGATCGTCTCATCGATAGGATCGATTGTTGTTCCTGCTACATCGCTGACAACAGAGCGCTCTTTGCCAAGCAGGGAGTTGAG
>JANTGA010000072.1 GCA_024763175.1 Sulfurovum sp. | reverse complement strand
CACCGCAGGATCAGATGACTGAGCTGGCACAGCGGATGTTCGAAATCTTCAATGACGACTCACTCGATGCGACCAGTATGCAGGAGCTCGCATTTGGCGTGATGGCGTCGATGCGCGATTTTCCCTTCAAACTGCCCCAGGAAGCAGTCTATATCATGCGGGCCAGTGCCATCATCGAAGGCTTGGGTACCGTCTATATCGACAACTTCAACGGTGTCAAAGATATCCTGCCGCTTCTGCAGAAAAACATCCCGCGGGCGCTGGGTGCAGATAACGGTATTTTCGAAGCGATGAAAGATGAAGTAGGATCGCTGCCCCTGACACTCAGGCAAGTGCGAAGCGGTATCCAGAAGATCAGTGAAGATGAACTCCGTGTTCATCTCAGTGAACGACAGCTGGAGTGGCTGGAGAGTCGCATCAACAACAAAATCAACGCTTTTGTGCACTCTTTTGTGTTGATACTGTTTGCTTTTTTTCTCCTGATGATCGACCCGTCACAAAAAGTAGTAGCGATGCTCCTTTTTGCTCTGGGAGCGTTCAGACTTCTCTACAGGTAAGTGTTTCAGGCTGCTCCGTGGAGAGCTTTGCCTGACTACTCTGCGTTGCCTGACTCCTTGATACGATTAAGGGGTTTGGCGATATTATAATCATAGATCAGGATGACATAACGGCCAACATCGACTTTTTGGACAGGCTCTTTTGTCAGATACGTTTTGATGGTCGTTTGCAGAGTCTCATATTCATTTTTTGTGAGTAGCAAAAATGTCTTTTGAATCTCATAGCGGTGATACCAACTCTCAGCACTCAGCCACCTCTGGGGCGCGAACCTGTCGATAAAGATAGGAGCGATGATCGCCTTGTTTTTGGTCAGTGCCATCGTAGACCCGGCATTCCAGTAGCTTGCAAAACCATAGGTCAGATTGTGGTCCACGAGATAGTTGGCAACACTTTGATGGGGGTTTTGCATACGTTTTATAGCAGTGAGGCTGGTTGTGCCCAGGAAGTTTTGATAATTTGATACAGTCAAGTAGAGCAGGATGATCGTGATCATCAAATTTTTAATCAGCTTGCTGAAGGTGTCGATATAGAGAGTCAAAAAGATCATCGCCAGATAAAAGAGCGGTCTGAAATACCTGAATGTGGTCTGGTCCCTCGCCAGCGGGTTGGCAAAGATGTAGAGATAGCCAATGACGATCAGATAAAAAAGAGTAAAGAAAGAGACGATATTGACCAGATCAATGTTTTCTGTTTTGAGCCGTGTCATTTTCACCATAGCAGTCAGCAGGAAAAGGACGAAAAGAAAATTGAAAAAATAGATTCCCCCGTCGAAGGATTCGACCGGAGTTGACCGGTTGCCCACAAGGCTGAAGTAGGAGAAGAGACCCTGGCAAAAGAGGTCTATATTCATAAAAATCTCCTGATAGCTGGCAAAGGAGAGATTGCTTCGATTGTATATCATCTCAATATGGGGCAGAAGCAAGAGCGTATAGGTAGCAGCCGCTAAAACAAAAGAGAGAAGGATAGCACCCAGGAGCAGTGCATATTTTTTCGATTTTGTATCGATCAGGAGCAGCACCGTCGCCAGAAGCAGGGGTGCGATATGGTAGATCGTAGCCCGACCGGGGTTTCCTATGGTGAAGACAAAGACAAGAATCCCCATCAGCCAATAGATTTTTTTGCTCTGATGCTCCTGAAAGGCGAGCAGCAGCCCCAGAGACGCGAAGATGAAGATCGCCTCTTCGATGCCGGAGAGCTCCCCGAAAAACATTGCCGTATTGGGGTAAGAGAGGGCCGAAAAGGCCATCACAAAGAGGAGCACTTTGGAGAAGAAGTCTACCTTCAGATACTTCAGGAAATAGACAACCACACCTGCATAGATCGCAAAATAAAAAAGAGAGTTGAGTACATAACTGGACCAGCCGTAGCCCACTGTTTTTTCCAACAGTATGAGGGGCAGGTGAATAAAAAAGACCCAGATGTCACCATTGAGAAAATACCAGTCGGGCGGGATGATCGTGCCATGTTTGATGACTTCTGCCGCCAGGAGCATCTTGGTCGCTGCATCAGAATGGAAAAACTGTCTATAGGTAAAGAGAAGAAAGAGCAGCAGAAGCAGAAGGTTGACAATCACAAAGGCGTACCCCGGATATGTGCGAAATTTTTGCCATAGAGATTTAAAATCATAGTTTTGGGTCATGTGAAAGTCCTGAGATAGTGTCATATTGTTCTGATCTTCTTTACAATATGCATAGCGATATGTTTGAAAGTATACATTAATTTTGATTATGTATTTGGTATCAGATTAAAGTATCTCCATCATAGTTATGCTAAGATATCGGGATGAAACAAAAACTTGCCTCCGAATTTACTTCTGTTGTCGATGCCATAGAGCAGCATCTTGTCGGTAAACGTGAAGCGATTACACTGATGCTGGCTGCCTATTTTGCCGGCGGGCATGTGTTGCTCGAAGATATACCGGGTGTCGGCAAAACGACACTGGCCAAATCTTTTGCCCGGGTGATGGGGCTTGATTTTGGCCGCATCCAGTTTACCAGTGATCTTCTGCCTTCTGATATAGTGGGGGTGAGCTATTTCAGCCAAAAAGAGGGTGATTTCTTTCTCAGGAAAGGGGCGATTTTCAGCCAGTTTCTGCTGGCAGATGAGATCAACCGTGCGATGCCAAAGACCCAGTCTGCCCTTTTGGAGGCGATGGAGGAGCATCATGTGACGATCGATGGGGCTTCCTATGTGCTGCCCGAACCGTTTTTTGTCATCGGTACGCAAAATCCCCACGAAGAGGTCGGTACCTTCCCCCTGCCGCATTCTCAGCTCGATCGTTTTCTCTGCTCTTTTGGGATCGGCTATCCTGATAAAGCAGCAGAGAGAAGGGTGCTTCTGGGCCTTGAGATCACAGCGCAGCAGAGCGATACTCCCCTGATAAGTCCGGAGAGGATTGAGAACTTGATGCAGCAGGCCAGAGAGGTGGTGATGCGTGATGCGATGCTGGACTATCTCCAGGACGTTATTGCGCTGACTCGGGAGAGCGGTTGGTTTGACTATGGGCTCTCGACACGCGGTGCTCTGGCACTCTCGGCGATGCTCAAATCCTGGGCGATGCTGCATGGCCGTGACTATGCCACACCTGATGACTTGCAGGCCGTTGCTCCGGCAGTCTGTTCGCATCGCCTGCGCTTTTCAGAGGGTGTCACTACGGCAGAGCGAATCCATGCGATCCTTTTTTCGAACACTCGTTCAGACGCGTAGGCGGGTCAGGCAGCGGGCGACACGCTACAGCCTGCTCGTCGTCATCCTGCTTTTCGGACTCTTCCTTGAGGCCTATATGCACAACTTCAACCTTGTCTATCTGATACTCTTTTTCCTCTTTGCGACGGCATTTGGCGCGGGAGTATTTGGGCTGCTCAACATCGGAGAGCTTCAGGCATCCTTCGACCATGCACAGCGGCTCTATCCCGGCAGAGAGGGAGCGTGCTATTTTCGTCTCAGCAATCCTGCACAGAGATTCTCTTGGGCGATCCGGCTGCATTGTGATGAAGAGGTGGCTGCGATCCCGATGATCAGCCCGTTTGAGACACAGCTGGTCCGAGTGGCTATCACGCCATCAAAGCGCGGAAGATTGCAGTACGAAAGCTGTACGCTCCAGAGCCTTTTTCCGCTCTCGACGGTACGTTTCGTCCTGCCGATAGAGCAGTGTCTCGATACCGTTGTCTATCCTCTGCCTGCGGGTGAACCGCTGCAGGTTTTTTTGCAGCGGCAGAGAGTCTCCTTCGGTGAGGAGAGTGATTTTGACGGCTTGGCAGCCTATAGCGGGGCAGAATCTCTCTCCCGCATTCACTGGCCCTCGGTAGCCAAGGGTGAGCCGGCTGTCAAAGTCTTCGAACAGACAGGAAGGAGACAGAAGCCGGTATTTGATTTTTACGGGGCGGGCAGGAGCGATGAAGCCCGCCTTTCACAGCTCTGCCTCTGGGTGCTCGAGTGTGAGCAGTGCGGGCAGCCTTTTGCGATCGTGATGCCGCACAAGATGCTTCAGTCTGACAGGGAGGGTATCGATGCGATTCTTACCTATCTCGCGCTTTATTGAGACTTCACCGCTGAGGCTGCTGGATGGCGCCTGCCTCCTGGTGATGCTGCCCCTGCTTTTGGTGATCAAGGTACCGATGCTGCTCTATATGCTGTTGGTTTTTTCGCTACTCTTTTTTCGCAAGAGGGCGACGGGACTGACACTTTTTCTGACTGCTCTGGCAGGGGTTTTGGCGCTTTTCCTCTCACTCTACGGTGCTTTCAATTTCAGCGGGCTCTCACGCTTGAAGCTCTTTGTAGAGCTCTTGATCTATCTTCTCGTCATCGCTGTCTCCCTGCAGCGCCTGACACGCGAGATCAACTTCTATCTGATCATCTCACCCATCCTGCTGATGGCGCTTTCTCTTTTCTTTTTTCACTCGATTTCGATGCTGCTCTATGTGCTTGTCGAGATCTTCGTGCTCCTGTGGCTGATCCTGCTGCATCGGATGGATGGGCATGTTTCCCAGAGTCTTCGTATGGCGGCGCTCTATTTCGTCTCTTCGCTGCCGTGGGTTGTGCTGCTGTTTCTCTTTTTTCCCCGGATATCTTTCGAGCATGCTGCCTATGGATTTCGGGGTGATGAGGTCAGGCGTATGGGGCATGACGGGACGATGTATCTGGACAGCAAAGCCCTGCTGGTGCCCTCTGAGCGGATCGTGATGGAAGTGAGTTTTGCCCAGAGGCTCCCCGCTGCGGATCAGCTCTATTTTCGCGGTTCTCTGCTCTACGTCGATAGAGGGGATCACTGGGAGCCGCTCCCCCGGAGACTGACACAGAACAGCAAGCCGGTCTTTGAGTCCGCAGAGCAGTTGAGCATCTACAACATCACCCTCTATCCTACCCAAAAGCGCTGGCTCTATCTGCTGGATCTGCCTTATGAAGCGCCCAAAGGGGCGACGATCGATGCTGATTTTATGACGACTGTTCCTGAGAAGATCGATACTGTGCAGCATTATGAAGCGACTTCATCACTGCGCTATCGCTACGGCAGGGCCACGTCGCCTGCTGTCGTGGAGGCTGCATCCCGGATCGATGTCCGGCGCAATCCACGGAGTTATGCTCTGGCACAGCAGATCGCACAGCGCTATCCGGATATGCAGCAGCGTGCTGATGCGATGGCAGAGCGCTTCAGGGCACAGGCACTTCGTTATACACTGCAGCCCAAACCCCTGGACCTCCATCACTCCGTGGATAGTTTTCTCTTTGACAAGCGGGAGGGCTACTGTGTGCATTTTGCCGCCTCATTCGTTCTTTTTGCCCGCATGGCAGGTGTCCCGGCGCGTGTGATTACAGGCTACAAAGGCGATCTGGCCAACAGTGTCAAAAACTATCTTATCATCAAAGAGAAGGATGCCCATGCCTGGGCGGAGCTCCTGATTGATGGCGCGTGGCAGCGTGTCGAGACGACGGCTTTTGCCAGCAAGGTATCGGCAGACAGAGGTACACAGTCATCACAGGATGATGCAGATACTCAGGGCAGTCTCCTCCTGAAAAAGATCAATCTCTACCTGATGTATATCAAATATGAGATAGAAACCTGGATCCTGCACTATAGTCACTTTCGCCAAATGCAGCTTCTCGAAGAGGCTAGAAAAAATCCGGGCTTTTTGCTGAAGTTTCTGCTCGCGATCGTGCTGTTGCTGCTGCTGGTCATTGTCGCGATACGTGTGTTGCGTCGTCCGAGCTGCAGCGATCGCGTACTCTGTACGATGCGCCCGCTGCTTGCAGCACTGCGCAAACAGGGATATGAGCGTGAGGATGGTGAAACGATGCATGCGTTTCTCTGCCGCTATCTGGATGATTTTCCTCAGTGCAGAGAGATCGCAGAGATCGACAGGCTGTATGAGCGCATACGATATGGCGGAGAAGATACGACAGGAGCGCACCTGAGGCTCCAGGAGGAGATCAGGCTGGCAACGATCCGATCCGGGAGGGCTTGATCACTTCAAAGCCCAGCTTTTCTGACTCGAACAAGTTCAAGTGTCCCGAAGTTCAGGACCCTCAGACCTGTCTGAGGCAAGACCTCCCAAACATTTACGATCCGGCGACAAGATAGGCAACCACAAGGGATTGCCTCTACAGTCATCATATTTCGTAGGGGTACCTCTTGTGGGTACCCTTTTTAGACTCGAACAAGTTCGAGTGTCCCGAAGTCCAGGACCCTCAGACTTGTCTGAATCATATGGCGCCTTATTCTTGTAGAATAAGTCGAGTAAAAAGAGATCATCATCCATACCGAAAAACACTTTTAGAGGATCCGCGATGCATCCCGCTCCTTGCTGAGGGTAATACCCAGAATCTTCAACGCTTTGTTGCCCTGATAGTAGGGTTTCCACCATTTGATCAGCATCGGTACTGCGATGTTGAGCAGGAAGATAGTGATCATCAGGATGTAGAATTGCTCGATCGTGAGCAGATGGTTTTCGACATAGGCGATATCGATGACGATAAAGGCAAGCTCGGCTCGTCCCAGCATACCAAATCCTATCATCAGGCTCTCGTGCCACTTGTAGCTTCCTGTATATCTGGCTGCCAGAGCGGCAGAGAGTATCTGCAGGGTGAGTACGGCAGTGAACAGTGCCATGGCAGCTGGAAAAACACTGAAGATGATCTTCATATCAAAGAGCAGTTTCGTGCCCAGCATCACAAAAAAGATAGGCCCGAAGATCGTATAGGCGAGGTGGTTGATGACGAATTGCGCATCTTTTTTGTTGCTGAGAAGTTTTTCGTTTTTGGAGTAGATGAAATACTCCTCTTTGAGAAACAGACCGGCGAAATAGGCTCCGATCGCCGGGTGAAAACCCATCGTATGGGCGATCGCACCAAATGACATGGCGACAAATATCATCACCAGAGGCGTAAACTTCCCATCGTACACTGTCAAAAGCTTCCGTACTCCGGTAAATCTTCTGACGACAACGGCTGTCTTGAACAGTTTTCCGTGCGCTTTCTCTCTCTCCAGTACCAGAGAGTCAGGGAAAAGTACGATCCCTATAAAAAGTATGATGATAAAAAAGAGCAGTACTTTGATGAAAACCAGTCCGATGTTCTGGAGGTCCAGGGCTGCATTCGGATCGAGTTGCGTACTGATGGCGATAGGGATGAGAAGCGAGAGGCCTATCAGAGAGAGGACATCATCGACGACCGCAGCCGTCATGATGCCTATCGCCGCATGGCTCGACTGAAGTCCTTCTGACTGGAGTGAAACCATCGTGAGGCTGACCGCCGTCGCCGTCATCGTCAATCCCCATATCATCGAAACATTAAAGTCGTATCCGAAGAGTGAGGCGGTATAGTATCCTGCCAAAAAAGGAAAGATAGCCCCGATGACGGCGATCCCCCAGCTGCGCTTGAGTCCCTGCAAAAAGTGGGCGACATTCTCTTCGAAGCCAAGGGCAAACATGACAAAGACGATCCCCCAGTCTCCGATGGCTTCGAGTATGGGATTTTCTTCAGGCAAGATACCGATATTGACCCCGACCGCACCCAAAACGATCAGCCACAGCACATCGACGGTATTGGTTGTGGCAGAGAGTATCTTGGCGAACAAAACAATGGCGAGGATAAGAGAAGTATAGATCCATAAATGTTCCAAGACGCACCCCCCCTTTTTTTTACGTTTTGTCTTATTGTGCTATCATTATAGCAACTTTTCTTTTTTTGCTCTACCCTTATTTCCTGTGGTCATTATATTTCGTAGGGGTGCCTCTTGTAGGTACCCTTTTTCTGAAAAGGGCATTTACATAGACGACACTATACTCCTCTGCCCAGATAGTAAGAAAGGTGGGTTTTGGGTAGTGAAGATATTAGCTTTTACTCGTTTGTCGCTCCTGCGTGGGAATGCATGCGAGAATCAAATCTGAAAAATAAAAAGGAGATAAAATGCTAAGAGAAATTATAACCCCGCAGAGTGATGAGTATACGATACATATTCCCAAAGAGTATATCAATACAAAAGTTGAAATTTTGGTATTGCCTTTTGCTTATACTAACGAAAAGATGATACAAGCATCTCAAAATAAATCTAAAACATCTTTAAGAGGTGTTTTTAGTAAGTATGCCGATAGTTCTAAAGTAGCTTTGGAAGATAATGCATGGAAACAATATATTATAGATAAGTTTAAATCAGATGATTAGAATTGATACAAATTATATTATACGGTATTTGGTGAATGATAATATTGAAATATTTACATTTGATAAAAAATTAAATAAATGTATCGCAAATCAGGAAATGAAGTAAGGAAAAAAATAAACCAAAAGGAGCCAAAATGACACAACTAAAAATCAATAGCTCAGAGAGGGCTATAAGTCTGTTTCCGAGGAGCTTGAGCTAGAAGTTGAAGTATTTATGACAAGGCATAAACTTGAAGTATCAGCTTAGTAAAAGTTGGATTTAGGAGCAGGTGCCTAGTGGCAACAATAACTCTTTTTCTTCTTTCCTGAAGTCCCATCAAAATCTCAGGATTTGAGTTTGGTGCAGTGAGCAGTACGAGTATTTATCACCAAGCCCCTATTTCTATTTTCTAAAGAGTGATGTACGTGATGTCGGTTGTGGACGACATCACTGAGGGATTTTAATCCGCGTGGGCGTGGTGTACCTCGATGAGATCTTCGATAGAGGTATCCAAGACATAGACGTTGGAATAGCCTATCATCTCCAGATAACCCATCACACGGTTGGCAAACCACCCCTTGAGGCAGGCGACGACGATGGGTGTCGTGTGCTCCGGGGGAAGCGTATCGAGATAGTCGGCAAAGGAGGGATAGGGTGTATAGTAGGCATTGGCGATGCCCGCCTCCTGTGCATTTTCTCCACTGACTTTTGCCGGGGGTCGGACATCCAGCAGGATGGCGCCCACATCCATCAGCAACTCTCTGGTCTTGTGCAGATCGATATGCCCCAGATCCTCTTTGGCCTTATCGACTTCTATGATGTTGGCCAACTCTTCTTTGATTTTATCACTCATAACAACTCCTTACTATAATATTTCGCATAAGTGATTCTATCCTTTCAGTCCTTAAGATATCATCAATATCGGCTTGTTGTTCCCTTCTTCTCTGGGGACACAATATACTAACCGAATGATACAATTGTACATAGCTGGCTGATTAGTTTTGACATTAGCGAGAAAAATAGCCTATTTTAAAAGTTTTTTTATATTTAAACATTATAATACATATACATAATCCACGATATATCTTTGGATTGAATCAATCAAAAGGAGAT
>JANTGA010000071.1 GCA_024763175.1 Sulfurovum sp. | reverse complement strand
CACTGGATGGTGATCAACTATCGCGAATCCTACGATATCTTCGGATGCAGCGGTATCCTCTTCAACCACGAGTCTCCGCTCAGGGGCAGAGAGTTTGTCACACGAAAGATCACAGACTCTGTCGCCAAGATCAAACTGGGAAAACTCGATGTACTGGAGCTGGGCAATATGGATGCCAAAAGAGACTGGGGCTACGCCAAAGATTATGTAGAGGGTATGTACCTGATGATGCAGGCAGACAAGGCAGATACCTATGTGTTGGCAACCAATCGGACCGAAACAGTGCGTGATTTTGTCACGATGGCTTTCAAAGCTGCCGGGATAGAATTGCAATTTAAAGGAAGCGGAGAAGATGAGATTGCCACAGACAAGGCAACAGGCAAAACAGTCGTCAGAGTCAATCCGAAGTTCTACAGGCCCGCAGAAGTTGACCTGCTCATCGGAAACCCCGAAAAAGCCAAACGAGAGCTTGGATGGGAAGCAAAAACGACACTCGAAGAGCTTTGTGCGATGATGGTCGAGGCGGATCTGAGACGCAATGAGGCTGGATTCTCTTTTTAGGGGGTTCTCCTTTCAAAAGCCGACAAACTTAGAAGCGAAGCCCTCTTTTGAAACAAATCAAGCAGACCATCAAGGCGATATTGAGATATATCGATAAACTTTTTGCCCGTATGGGTAGTGCAGTCGTCAGCAGGATGGCGGACAAAACAAAGAGACCCAGGCCTGATGGTACAGCTCCAAAACTCTATATCGACGCCACCTATATCTACAGTACGCATATCAATACCGGCATCCAGAGAGTCGTACGAAATATCATCAGCCATTTAAAAACACATACGGAGGCAAAGGGGATCGATCTTGTCACCGTCGCCCTGGTCAACGGAGCGCTTCTCAAGATAGAGCAAGAAGAGCTCGAAATTTTCCAGCATCGATCCAAAATCACTACTGTTTTGGAAAGGATCAGACGCAAGGTCACACTCTATATCGCCTCTTTTGCCCGGGGAGAAGTACCCTATGAAGGCGATATCCTCCTGATGCTTGACTCAAGCTGGCACCTGCATGTCTGGCCCAGTGTCAAATACGCCAAACAAAGAGGCGCCAGTGTCATTGGCGTGACCTATGATCTTATCCCTGTGACACACCCTCAGTTTTGTGATGATGTAATGGAGTACTATTTCACCAACTGGTACCGTCAGTCGCTGCACTATTTTGACGGCTACATCGCGATTTCACAAACCGTGATGCAAAACCTAATAACGTATTTTGAGAATGAGAATGCTGCGATAGAGCGCTATGGCTTTGACTATTTTTCACTTGGGGCTGATTTTGATACCCGACACTCCGACGGTGAAGCGGTCAGAGAGTCACTGGTTGAGCTCTACCGCAACAAAGCGCCCGTTTATTTGACAGTTTCAACCATTGAGCCCAGAAAAAATCACCGTTTTGCCTATGAAGCATTCAAAAAATTATGGAAAAGTTACCCGGAGATCACCTGGCTCATCGTAGGAAGATCCGGCTGGAAAACAGAGGCGCTGCAACAGGAGATGAGAAAAGATAAAGCTTATCAGGATAGACTATGGATACTGAGTGACTTGAATGATGCTGAGCTGCGCTACTGCTATCGCCACTCCAAAGCGCTGATCTTCCCTTCGGTTGTCGAAGGGTATGGATTGCCGATCATCGAAAGCTTGAAAAACGGATTGCCCGTATTGGCAAGCGATACGCCGATCCATAGGGAGGTAGGCGCAGAGATGATCCGCTATTTTGATCTTGCAGAGCCTGACTCTCTTGCTTTATTGATCAGAGAGATCGAGGGAGGCATCCTTGATCCAAAGGAGATCAAAATAGAGAAGATCACGATACCGACATGGGACCAGAGTGCCAGAGAGCTGCTGGAAAAAACCATCACCCTGTCAAACCAAAAAAACAAAGAGAGTAAGCAATGAGCGACAAGAGAGACAATCGTGTATTGATCACCGGTATCAACGGTTTTACCGGGGCACATCTGGAGCACTACCTTATGGCAAAAGGATTCGATGTTTATGGTACCGTCATTAATACTCCAGTCAACAGCAGACACTTTCAGTGCGATATCACCCAGGCAGAACAGATCGACAGCATCATCGCACAAGTGAGGCCTGACTATCTGATACATATCGCCGCGATCTCGTTCCCCGGGGAGAAGAATGCTTCGCTCATCTACGATGTCAATGTCATCGGTAGTGAAAATATTCTCAAAGCACTGCTCGATCATGCCATCAAACCCAAAAAGGTGATCCTCGCCAGCAGTGCGATCGTCTACGGCAATCAGGGAGAAGCGGTGCTCGATGAGAATATGTGCCCCAAACCGGTCAACCACTATGGCTGCAGCAAGCTCGCGATGGAGCATATCTCCGCAAACTATTTCGATGCGTTCGACATCATCATCACAAGGCCCTTTAACTATACCGGCGTAGGGCAGGAGAAACACTTTCTTATTCCCAAGATCGTTTCACATTTTCGAGAGAGAAAAAAGGAGATTGAGCTGGGAAATCTTGATGTTGCCAGGGAGTTCAATGACATTGACTACATTGTCGACATTTACCACAAACTGCTCATCTGCGAAGCCAAATCAATTGCTGTCAATCTCTCATCCAATCATCCCGTCAAACTGCTTGATGTAATCCATATGATGAATGAGATCGCAGGCTACACGATCGAAGTCAAAGTCAATCCACTCTTTGTCAGGGAAAATGAGATCCCATCACTCTCCGGATCCACCGATCTGCTGGCATCATTGATAGATCTGAAAAACAACAAGACACTGCGCAAAACGCTGCAAACGATGTATCACGCACCATGAAGAGGATAGGATTTGGGACAACTGCGCTTCAGGAGGGATTGTCCCGGGGGCACGTGGATGGCATCGGTGTCTACACAAAGAATCTTTGGGGGGTATTTGCTGCAACTGATCAGAGTGATAGATTTACAAGGCAGGCTGTCTCCTTTGGCCGCAACAATCGTTCGCAAGAGGCCAACGAACTACTTGGGGAAATCATTTACCTTCCGCCATCCTACACCATACAGGCCGCACGCTCCATTATCAGCGGCAAACCCTTTCTCGGGAGCGAGACGCTCGAGAGAGAGATCGATCTCTTCTTTGCTCCTGACCACCATATCCCCAGGCTCAAGCACAAACCTGTCATCGCAACGATTCATGATGCATACCCTCTGATCTATCCAAAACTGGTCAGCCGAAGACTTCGATGGTTCAAAAACAAAGCCTTCAAGTACGCTTCGCACTGGGCCGATCATATCATTACAATCTCAGAGCACAGCAAGCGGGACATTATCCGATATTTTGATATTTCCAAAGAGAAGATCAGCGTCATCCCCAATGGTGTCAACCCTATGTTTATGGAACGTATTCCAGAAGAGACAAAAGAGTCTGTTTGTCGAAAATATGGCCTGAGCGGAAGGTTTTATCTTTTTGTCGGAACGATACAGCCCAGAAAAAATCTCTCCAGAGTGATCGAAGCCTACACCTCCCTCTCCCCGGAACTTCGCCAAAAACATCCGCTGGTCATCGTCGGTCACTATGGATGGGGAGAAGAGCAGCTCAAGCAGAAACTTGAATCGCTGGGGAAAACAGATACCATATTTTGGCTCAAAGATGTCACCGACAAGGAGCTCTATGCCATTTTGCAATCCGCACTGGCGATGGTTCACCCTTCACTCTATGAAGGCTTTGGACTCCCTATACTGGAGGGGTTTGCTTCACAAATTCCCATCATCACCTCTGCGACAACATCCATTCCGGAAGTCGCTGCAGACGCAGCCTGCTATATCGACCCGCTCAGTACTGCTGATATCGCTGCAAAAATGGAGCAGATAGCACAGGATGAAGCACTGCGCGCTACGCTGATACACAAAGGATGGCAGAGAGTACAGCACTACAGCTGGGAAAGAACAGCAGCGGAACATTTGAAACTCTTCAGAAACTATCTATAGTTTGGGCTTAGGAACTGTACAAAAACAAAACTACCAATCTGACGCAGGAATTTTGTTTCTATGCGACGATTGAGAGGATCCAAATAAGAGCAAAAGAACGAGTGAGATGGGTAGTTTTGTTTTTGGGAGATTCCTTAATACGCATCTTAGTATAAATATACTATAATGATTGTTCTTACGCCGATATAAAAGGTGCATCTGAATAGTGTGATAGGATTGGAATGAAAATTTTACAGTTTGGAAAATTTTACTATCCCACTTTTGGCGGCATGGAACGTACCATGTATGAGATAACCGAAGGCTTCAGCGCACGTGGGATAACATGTGATGTGCTCTGCTCCAACACAGAACCACACAACGAGATATCACAGTTTGAAGGTTATACGGTTTACAGGGCAGCCTCTTATGGGCGCATCAACTCTGCCTCAATCAGTCCCCAACTGGTCAGCAAACTCTGGAAAATCCAAAAAGATTACAACGTTATCCATGTGCACCATCCTGATCCTATGGCATTTTTGGCACTCTTTATCGTTCGTCCATCTGCCAAAATTGTCGTACACTGGCAATCCGATATTGTCAGACAGGAGATGATGCTCAAGTTTTTTCTACCCCTGCAGAACTGGGTACTCAACCGCGCTGACAAAATCATCGCAGCAACAGATGCCTATGCCAAACACTCCCCCTATCTTGCCTCTTTCCTGGATAAAACAGAGATTATTCCCATCGGCATCTCTGATGAAACATTTCTGATCGATGAACATGAAGTAGCCAAAATCAAAGAGCGTTATCAGCAGAAGAAGATCATCCTTGCCTTTGGCAGGCTCGTCAGCTATAAGGGATTTGATTATCTGGTAGAGGCAGCACGGCATCTCAGCGATGACTATGTCGTACTGATCGGCGGCAGCGGAATCGAAGAAAAAAGCCTCACAGAGAGCATCAGCAGGTACGGACTGGAAGAGAGGGTACATCTCCTGGGGCATGTCAAAGAGGAGGAGAAGTATAACTATTTCCAGGCGGCTTCGATCTTCTGTCTCCCCTCTGTCACCAAAGCAGAAGCGTACGGAGTCGTCTTGATCGAAGCGATGGCATTTGGCAAGCCGATCGTTTCGAGCAAAATAGATGAGTCGGGTATGGTCTGGGTCAACCAGGATCACATCACCGGTCTGCAGGTGCCCCCGCGATCACCCGAAGCCTTGGCGAAGGCTCTGGAACAGATCGGCGAAAACCCCGAACTTTACCAGAAGTTCTCGGACAATGGCCGGAGACGATATCACGATATTTTTACCCGAAAAACGATGATCGATGCACTCAATAGACTCTATCAAAAAATACTCTAAGAAAAGCTTCTGTTTTTCGCAGACACAAAAGGAACAAGTATGAAAATAGCAATCGCCGGCACAGGATATGTGGGGCTTTCTAATGGTCTGCTGCTCGCACAGCACAGTGAAGTCATAGCACTGGATGTCGTCAAAGAGAAGGTTGAGATGCTCAACCAAAAACGCTCCCCCATAGAGGACAAAGAGGTAGAAGAGTATCTTCGGACAAAGTCTCTCAATTTCAGGGCGACGCTGGACAAAGAGGAAGCCTATCGGGATGCTGACTTTGTCGTGATCGCCACACCGACCGATTATGACCCGGAAACAGACTACTTTAATACCAGCACTGTTGAATCTGTCATCAAAGATGTCATGCAGATCAACCCCGATGCTGTAATGGTGATCAAATCAACCGTACCTGTCGGCTACACCAGGAAAATCAAAGAAGAGCTCCAGTGCGACAATATCCTCTTTTCTCCCGAGTTTTTAAGAGAGGGAAAAGCACTATACGACAACCTTTATCCCTCCAGAATCATCGTCGGAGAGAAAAGCGAGAGAGCAAAAACCTTCGCCAACCTGCTTGCGCAGGGAGCCATCAAAGACCCTATCGATATTCTCTTTACCGACTCGACGGAAGCTGAAGCAGTCAAGCTCTTCTCCAATACCTATCTGGCCATGCGGGTTGCCTTCTTCAATGAGCTCGACAGCTATGCGCTGGCGCACGGACTCGATCCGCGCCAAATCATCGAGGGAGTAGGACTCGATCCCAGAATCGGGCAACACTACAACAATCCCTCTTTTGGCTATGGCGGCTACTGCCTGCCCAAAGACACCAGACAGCTGAGGGCCAACTACAAAGAGGTGCCCAACAATATCATCGGCGCTATCGTGGAAGCGAACAGTACCAGAAAAGATTTCATCGCTGACAATATCATCAGCAGAAATCCAAAAATAGTCGGAGTTTACCGATTGATTATGAAACAAGGATCTGATAATTTTCGAGCCTCTTCCATACAGGGGATCATGAAACGGATCAAAGCCAAAGGCATAGAGGTCGTTATCTATGAGCCAGCGCTCAAAGAAGAGGAGTTTTTTCGCTCAAAAGTTATCAGAGATATTGACACCTTCAAAGAGATTTCTGATGTTATTGTGGCCAACAGAGTCTCTGAGGATCTCAAAGACGTTGAACAAAAGGTTTACACCAGAGATTTATTCGGCAGCGATTGACAGGTGCCAAAAACAAGAAAGGTTATCATATAATGGTCTCTATCATTACCCCGTCACATAATGCCGGGAAATTTATTGCCAAAACGATAGAGTCCGTCCTTGCGCAGACGTATGAACAGTGGGAAATGATCATTGTCGACGACCTCTCCCTCGATGACTCTGTGGCGATTGTCGAAAGCTATGCCCAGAAAGATTCCCGCATCAAACTGATCAGACCAGAACACAAAAGCGGGCCGGCAGGCGCCAGAAATATTGCGATCGAAGCATCCAGGGGACGGTACATCGCCTTTCTGGATGCTGACGACCTCTGGATGCCTGAAAAACTGGAAAAGCAGCTGAACTTTATGCGCGAGCACGATCTGCATTTCACCTACAGCTCTTACAAAGTGATCAATGAAGAGCAAGAAGAGTTGACAACATTCCAGACACTCCCTGAAGTCAGTTATAAAAGTATGCTAAAGACGTGCAGTGTTGGCTGCCTGACAGCTGTTTATGACACGCATAAGCTTGGAAAAATGTATATGCCCAAGCTTCCCAAAAGACAAGATTATGCACTCTGGCTGGCCATTCTCAAAAAGAGCGACAATGCAAAAGGCCTGATGGAGCCTCTGGCTTATTATCGCATCGGACAGAGCTCAGTCTCCAGCAACAAAGCGACCGCTGCCATGTGGCAATGGAAAGTCTACAGGGATGTGGAGCGGCTCGGATTGGCCAAAAGTGCTTATTACTTTGTCCACTATGTCTACCATGGACTCAAAAAGTACCGATAGGCGAATCGGATGATACCCCGGAGCAGACAAAAAGCCCTCTTTCTCGATCGGGATGGCATCATCAATGTCGATCATGGCTATGTCTCTGCTATCGATGATTTTGAATTCTCCTCGGGGATTTTTGAACTCCTGGAATCTTTCAGGGATGCGGGATACCTGTTCTTTGTCGTCACCAACCAGTCCGGTATCGGCCGTGGATACTACAGTGAAGCCGACTTTCAAAAATTGACCCGATGGATGACGGAAACATTCCAGAAACGAGGTATCACCATAGAAGAAGTTTTCTACTGCCGTCACACACCGGATGATCACTGCCGCTGCCGCAAACCTGACATCGGAATGATCGAAGAGGCGCTCTTGAAGTATCCTCTGGATCTCGAACACTCGTGGATGATCGGAGACAAAGCGAGTGATATGGTACTGGCGGACAATGCGGGCATCCCAAACAGCATCTATATCGGAAAAGAGCGATCCGCGCAGGCAACACTCTCTTTTGTTTCAGTCGATGCCTGCGCCCGCTACTTTCAAGAGAATCAGGGTAAAATAAGCACAATAAGGGAAGGGTACAAGAACAAAACCTCCTGACTATACCATAAAGAGAAGAGAGCATATGAAATACAGTGAAGAAAACCTGGAAAACAAAACCATACTGATCACCGGAGGAGCCGGATTCATCGGTGCCAATCTGGCTTTCTATTTTCAGGAGAATCATCCCGGATGCAAAATCGTCGTTTTTGACACCTTCCGCTCGGGAGAAACCTTCTCCAATGGCAATCTCAAGAGTTTTGGCCACTTCAAAAACCTCATCGGCTTCCAAGGAGAAGTGATCAGCGGCAATATCAACGATCCCGACGCTCTGGATAAATTGAAAAATACCTATCGATTTGACTATATCTTTCACGAGGCTGCCATCTCGGATACGACCGTCCTGGAGCAGGACCTAATGATCAAGACCAATGTCAATGCGTTCAAAAATCTACTCGATCTGGCGGTAGCGCATCAAGCCAACATGATCTACGCCTCTTCGGCAGCCACCTATGGCGATGCACCCAGTCCACAGAGAGTCGGGAAAGAGGCTCCCAACAATGCCTATGGCTTCTCCAAGCTGATGATGGATAATATCACTCGGGAGTATATCGCCAGGGAGCAGGAGATATCGATCGTTGGCTTGCGCTATTTCAACGTCTATGGGGCCCGTGAGTATTTCAAAAACAAAACCGCCTCCACAGTCGTCCAGTTCGGACACCAGATCCTCTCCGGTGCCACCCCCAGACTCTTCGAGGGTTCTGATAAAATTCTGCGGGATTTCATCTATATCGAGGATGTGATCCAGGCCAATGTCAAAGCGATGCATCCCCGAAAGAGCGGCATCTACAACATCGGTACCGGTAAAGCCCGCTCTTTTCAGGATATTTGCAACATCCTCCAGGATCAGCTGGGCAAAGAGCGGCAAGCTGAATATATCCCCAACCCCTATATCGGCCGCTATCAGTTTCATACCGAGGCAGACATCAGCGAATCGATCGAGGAGTTGGGCTACCTCCCCGGGTATAGTCTCGAAGAGGGTATCCAAGCTTATCTGCCGGAGATCAAGCGCCTCTATGAAGCAGAAGTAGCCAATGGATAGAATCCGCCAAAAGAAGACCCGGATCGCTGTCATTGGCGACTTGATGATCGACCACTACATCTGGGGAAGTTGTGAACGCATCTCACCCGAAGCCCCTGTACAGGTACTGGAGATTGAGAAAGAAAACAGTCTGCTTGGCGGAGCGGGCAATGTCATCAATAACCTCATCGCGCTCGATAGCACTGTCTCCGTCTATACCGTCATCGGCAAGGACAAGAGTGCCGATCTTGCTGAGATGCTGCTCAAAGATACCGGTGCAGAGTGTACCATACTCTTGCGAGAGGAGGGCCGTGCCACCACCAAAAAGAGCCGCATCATCGCCTCCAATCAGCAGATCATTCGTTTCGACGATGAGAATCGTGACAATATCACTCTACGATCGCAGCACGAACTTTTGACCGAACTCTCTCAAAATATTTTTGGGTATGATG
>JANTGA010000070.1 GCA_024763175.1 Sulfurovum sp. | reverse complement strand
CTCTATCGTCTTTTTTGGTGACCAGTACCCCTTTGGGCTTATTGTAGACGATCACTGTCAATTCAGTGCGCTGCTTGATCGCCCTGCCCTTGACGGCTACATAATCTTTCTCCCCTACATCATAAGAAAAATCTTTCATAACTTTTCTGTCGACTGTCACCTCCCCTTCCTCGATCAGCTTGTCGGCATCTCTTCTGGAGTATTTGCTGTTGTGGGATATATATTTATTGAGTCTCATTATTTTCCTTGAATACTATCTGCTTTTGATCCCCGCATTGACCAGGTCGTGGATATGCAGGGTACCCAGGATTTTTTTCTGATCATCAGTGATCACCAGGAGTTGAATACGATTGGCTTCGATGATCTCCAGTGCTTCGCTTGCCAGCAACTCGATGTTACTGTAGCTCTTTGGTTCTTTGCTGGCATAGTCAAACGCCGGTCGACTGAGATCAAAATCAGGCTGCATCAGTGCACGTCTCAAATCGCCATCACTCAGTATCGCCTTGAGCTTATCCCCCTCATCAGTGATCAATACGGTTCCCAGCTTGCCTTCGCTCATTATTACCACGGCATCTTTGAGTGAATTATCCGTATGAATGATCGGCAAATCTTCACTTCGCATCAAATCCTTGATCTTGACAAAAAGCTTTTTGCCCAGTGTGCCGCCAGGATGGAAGGAGGCAAAATCTTCCTCCTTGAAGCCTCTCTTTTTCATCAATACCACTGCCAATGCATCTCCCATCGCCATCGTCTGTGTCGTAGAAGTCGTCGGCGCAACCCCTAGAGGGCACGCCTCCTTCTTGACAGCGATAGAGAGGCAAACATCGGCATATCGACCCAGTGTCGAATTTTGCTCTGCAGTCAAGCCGATCAGGGGAATGTCAAAGCGTTTGATATGTGGCAATATCTTGATCAACTCTTCACTTTCACCGCTATAGCTGATCGCCAGTACGGTATCCCCCTGACTGATCATACCGAGATCTCCGTGCAGCGCTTCGGTAGGATGGAGGAAGAAGCTGGAAGTTCCCGTGCTGGCAAAAGTTGCCGCCATCTTTGCTCCGACCAAACCGGACTTGCCAACTCCTGTCACGATCAGCTTTCCTGATGTGCTTTCTATCAGTTTGACGGCATCTAGAAACGTTCTCTCCAGCTGATCAGCAGCCTGTTGCAGAGATTCTGCTTCGATACGAAATGTTTCTTTGGCGACTTCGAGAAGATCCATCGTTTGTTTCCTTTATGATAGATTCGGTATAGCAAGTTCAGTGCAGGCTGGGATCTCCTGCACCGATCTTGCTTTGTTAGATATAGAAAATTGTTGGGATGATGATCGGATAAAGTTTCTTGATTCTGATGACATGTTTTCTGACGATCAGCCTGATCTCATTTTCTGCTATCTTGGAAGTCAAAACCTGCTCAGGCTTGGCTGTAAGCAGGAAAGTTTCGACAAGGTGTGTCACTTCGTCAGAGAACTTCTTATCTTCCCTGTCAGGAACAAGACCGTGCGTCATGACGATCGGTTTACCAACCATTTTATGAGTTTGTTCCGAAATCTGCACGATGATGTTGACGATACCATCCGATGCCAGTTTCTGCCTGTCGATGATCACATCATCTTGTATCTCTTTATTGTTCTGGTTGTCAATGAAGATCTTCCCTGTCTTGACAGTCTTGACTTTTTTGAGATACTTGGGTGTGATCTCCACCTGGTCACCATCGCTCATCAAAAGTATATTTCGTTCATTGACACCACACTTGACGGCTGTTTTGGCGTGCTGTGCGATATGGTTGTACTCACCATGGACAGGGAGAAAAAACTTCGGCTGTACCAATCTGAGAATCAGCTTTTGCTCCTCCTGCGCCGCGTGGCCTGAGACATGGATATCTGCAAAGTCTTGATAGCGTACGGTTGCACCTGTCTTGACAATATGGTTCATCATCTTTGAGACAGAGGCTTCATTTCCCGGGATTGCTTTGGCAGAAATGATGATCGTATCGGTTGGCTTCAATTTGATATGTCGATGCTCGTTGGTCGCCATCCTGAAAAGTGCTGCCATATCCTCACCCTGAGACCCGGTTGTCACGATCATCACTTCATTGTCGGCATATTTGTTCACTTCGTGCGGCTCAATGAAGTGTTTGTCAGGAATATCAACATACCCCAGTGCTCTTGTCACTTCGATATTGCGCTCCATCGAGCGTCCGATGACACAGATCTTTCGATTATGTTTGATTGCTCGCTCCATAGCCTGATAGATACGGTGTACATTGGAAGAGAAGGTTGACATCAACAGTCTTCCCTTGGCCAGCATATAGAGTGTATCGAAAGTATTTCCGACGACCGCTTCGCTTTTGGTAAAACCTGGCTTATAGGAGTTGGTGCTGTCACTAAAGAGACAGAGCACACCTTTCGCACCATAGTGGGCATACCGGTGCAGATCCGCCGTATAGCCGTCGATCGGTGTATGATCGATTTTGAAGTCACCTGTGTGGATCAATGTACCTGCCGGTGTCTCGATCGCCAATGAACAGGCATCGATGATCGAGTGTGTCATATGCATCCACTCGATCTTTAGATCACCGATCTCATACTGTTGCCGTTTGGTGATGAAATTGAAATAGCTGGTATCTTTTTTCAAGCCATGTTCGTTGAACTTGTTTTCGATCATTGCCAGTGCCAACGGTGTACCGTAGATCGGAAATTTCATTGTCTTGAAAAGGTAAGGCACTGCTCCGATATGGTCTTCGTGTGCGTGGGTGATAATAATCGCTTTGATTTTATCTTTGATCACTTGAAGATAACTGAAATCGGGGACGAGAATATCGACACCGTGCATACTTTCATCCGGAAAACTCATCCCTACATCGATAACGATGGCTGTTGTTTCCGTCTCCAATACAGCGATATTTCCACCGATCTCTCCCAGTCCACCCAGTGGTGTGAACCGCACCTTGCCTCCAGTGTTGATATCGATCTGTCTCCAGGGATTGAGCCTTGCCTCCTGGACCTCTTTGTTTGCTGTGATCGATCTTTTCATCTCATCACTGACATTGGTCGGCTCATTTTTTCTGCGCTTCCCGCCACTCTTGTGTCCACCGCCCCTGTTGCCGGTACTCTTGGAAGGATTCTTCTTGTGGTGACTGTTTGGTTTCCTGTTGTCGGATCGTCTATTTTGATTGCCCGATTTTTTGTTTTGATTTGGTTGGCCCTGTTGATTTCCGCCATCCTGCTTCTGGCCAGTATTGGTATTTTTATTGCGGTTTGGTTTTCGGTTAGGATTTTGAGCTTGCGACTCGCTACTGTTTGTTCTATGAGGGTTGGGTCTTCTGTTGGGATTGGCTGCTTTGCTATTGGGGTTTTGTCCGTTTTTTTCGCTGCTTTGATTGTTGTCCATCTAATATATCCTTTTTCAGTGCGTTATATAAGTGATGATAGATAGATGTCTCAGCTTCATGGGGTCGAAGATTTGGATCGAGGTCCAAACCTTCAAAGAGTTTTGCAACCTTATCTTTGGGAAAAACCGTCATGAGATTTTTGGAAAGTTTTTTTCGTGGCTGTTGAAAAGCAACTCTCAACAGAGACTCAAAACTCTCATTATCTTCACTACTGGTTTTTTCTATCAAAAGCACGGCAGAAGTTACTTTGGGCGGGGGAACGAATGCTTCGGCCTCTACCTCAAAACATAGTGTCGCCTTTCCGGATGTCTGAGCCAAAACAGAGAGGGCAGAAAATGCTTTCTCTCCAGTGTCAGCAGAAAACTTCACGGCGACTTCTTTTTGGACCATTACCAGTATCGACTGACAGTTCGGATCCTTCAGTGCTTTTAAAATAATGTTGGTTGCAATATAGTAAGGAAGATTGGCTACCAAATGATACGATTCATCCAGCAGACTGCTCTCACCCCAACGCTCCAGCACATCACCACATTCAAGTCTCAAACCTCCTGATTTCAGAGATAAGCCCAATGTGTTTCTCAGATGCTCGCATAATCTCTTGTCAACCTCAAATGCTGTGACATTTCTCACTCTTACGAGTTCTTTGGTTAAATCACCTAAGCCAGGCCCGATCTCTGCAACCCTCAGGTTGTCATCGGGCATCGCTTGGACGATTTGACGAATAATAGCATCACTTTTTAAAAAATTTTGACCAAATCGTTTCTTGGCAAACTGTCTCAAGTCGGATTCCATCATACTCTAAAGTGCCTTAATTTTGGGATAATTCCTGTATAATCTTACCATAAATAGATAAAGAGCACCTCTTATCACTGATGGTGCAAATGGATGGAGTTTTATGGACTATTTTGCAAAAAGGATCATTCCCTGTCTGGATGTAGACAATGGGCGTGTTGTAAAGGGTATCAATTTTGTTGGGCTTCGAGATGCAGGTGATCCTGTAGAAGTTGCCAAACGCTACAATGAGGAGGGGGCAGATGAATTGACCTTTCTGGATATCGGAGCCAGTCACGAAGGACGCGACACGATCGTTGATGTCGTCAAGAAGGTAGCGCAGGAGGTTTTCATCCCTCTGACTGTCGGTGGAGGGATCCGCAAACTCGAAGATATCTACAGCCTTCTCAATGTCGGCTGCGACAAAGTGAGTATCAATTCCGCAGCGATAGATCGTCCGGATTTTATCAATGAAGGAGCCAAGCGTTTTGGATCACAATGCATCGTCGTTGCGATCGATGCCAAGCGTGTTTCCAAAGACAATTGGAATATCTTCGTCCACGGGGGCAGAAAAGATACCGGTATCGATGCAATCGAATGGGCGAAAGAGGTATATGAGAGAGGTGCAGGAGAACTTTTGGTCACTTCGATGGATGCCGATGGCACAAAAGCAGGTTTTGACAATGAGCTCAATCGCAGGATTGATGAAGTCGTCAATATTCCTATCATTGCGAGTGGCGGTGCCGGTACTATGGAACATATCAGAGATGCTTTCACTCTGGGTCATGCCGATGCAGCGCTGGCTGCCTCTATTTTTCATTTCAAGGAGATTGATATTATGGATCTCAAACACTATTTACTCAGTCAAAACATCCCGGTAAGGCGCTAGTTTGCTTATCTGTGCCGGTGATAGTGAACAGTTCAGATTTGCAACTCCGGTAGGTATCGGTCTGGTTAACGTCGCAGTCAATCTCACCAGACTCTGCCTGCTCAATCCTCCTGAGTTTCTTCTTTTTGTCGGTACAGCAGGAAGCTATGGCAGCAAGAAAATCTTTGATATCATAGAATCCAGATCAGCAGCCAATATCGAAAACAGCTTCTTTACTCACGGCAACTATACGCCAATTGACAATGTGATATCGACAGCCGATGATGTTTCACGTGAAACAATCGTCAACTCCAGCAACTACATCACCGTCAATCCTGATGTGGCCAAACACTATCTCGACAACAAAATCGAACTGGAGAATATGGAGTTTTTTGCTGTAATGAAAACGGCAGAGATTCTGGGCATTCCAGCGGGTGGCGTCTTCATCGTCACCAACTATTGTGACAAAAATGCACACGAAGATTTCCTCAGCAACCACCAGGAAGCTATGAGAAAACTGACAGATTATATGAAAGGCAGAATATCCCTGTAGGAGCAAGACATACCCTGCTCCTATAGAGACAGACATAGAAAGAATGAAGAAAATACTACAAGACTACAGCAAAGAAGAGTTGGCAGATATGATCAAGCCCTCCTTCCGGGCCAAGCAAATATACAACTGGGTGTACCACAAATATGCCTCCGATTTCGATGAGATGCAAAATCTTCCCAAGGCTATGAGACTAGAGTTGGAAGAAAAATTCACGCTGACACCCCTCAAAACGGTTTTGGTGCAGGATAGTATAGATGGTAGCAGGAAGTACCTTTTTGAGCTTTATGATGGCCATACAGTCGAAGCAGTACTGCTCCTAATGAGAGAGGAGCAGTACCATGATGATGGATCGGTCAAACACCAGAGACGCTACACTGTATGTATCTCGTCACAGGTTGGATGCAAGGTTGGCTGTGCTTTTTGTTTGACAGCCAAAGGCGGCTTTATACGCAACTTGACAGCAGGTGAAATCGTCTCTCAACTCTTGATGATCAAAAAAGACAACGAGATCGATGCCAACCGACGTGTCAATATCGTCTATATGGGCATGGGTGAACCGCTTGACAATCTCGATAATGTCGCCAAGGCGATCAAAATCTTCGCAGATCCGGAGGGGATGGCGATCGCACCTCATAGACAAACCGTCTCAACCAGCGGACTCAGCAGCAAGATCGAAAAACTGGGAAAAATGGAACTCGGTATCAATCTTGCTATCTCTCTGCACGCGGTTGATGATGCGTTACGGGAACAACTTATGCCCATCAACAAAGCCTACAATATCGAGTCGATCATCGCAGCCGTCAAAAGGTTTCCTGTCAATGATAGAAAGCGGGTCATGTTCGAATACCTTGTTATCAAAGATGTCAACGATGATATCTCTGCAGCCAAAAAGCTGTTGAAGCTGCTCGATGGGATCAAAGCCAAAGTCAATCTCATCTACTTCAATCCTTACGGGGGTACAGATTTTAAACGACCTGAGGAAAAAGATATGATTAAATTTCAGGACTATTTAACACAAAGAGGCTTACTATGTACCATCAGAGAATCCAAAGGTCTGGATATCAGCGCGGCCTGCGGACAACTCAGAGAACAAGAACGAAAGGATACAGATGCCGGGTATTGATGAATTTCTTTTTATACTTATAGTGGTTGTCGTTGTAATAGGCGTGGGTTGGTTTATTTATGAAGCCCGAAGTGATGAAGAAAAATAGGGCTAAGCATTAAAAATCCTCAACTTTTTTTCACATATCAAATCTTTCATTCCTCTAAAATCGATCTTGCTTTCTATCTCATAGGATGATTTATAGTGAAATCTTAAACTTTGCGCATGCAGCATCAGCCTGCTTGCTCCTGTTTTTCTCAAGCGATCTTCTTTTGACAATTGTCCTTCGAGATATAGATTGGCAGTTTCAAATGATGCGCCGTAGAGTGGGTCTCCCAGTATGGGATGTTTCACGTGAAACAAATGGACTCTGATCTGATGTGTTCTTCCTGTATGAGGAAAACAAGCCAACAGTGTCGCGTCAAGTCCCCTGTCATAATAGAGCGATTCAAAATATGTTTCTGCCTTTTTGCCTGATGCGTCTACACAGACTTTATGTTTATTGGTGGCATAGTCCTCTCTTACTTTCAGGGGTGCAGTAACCTGGAACGAGCCATTGACCTGCCCATCTACCCAGGCGAGATATGACTTCTGGATCTCTCTTTTTTCAAACATCATTTTCAGGGCGGGCTCGGAGCTTTTATCTTTGCTGGCCATCAATAGTCCGGATGTCTCCATATCGATACGGTGTACTGCATTGGCATCACCCCCGGAATGGTCACGGATCTCATCAAGCAGAGAATACTCTGTCGCCATAGTGTTGGGATGCACAAGCACACCACTCTCTTTCTCATATACCAAAAAATCTCTGGCTTCAAAGAGCGGAGGAATCCCCCTGCTCTCTGGCTCAAAATAGACAAGCTCGATCGGACCGACAATCCTCCGCGATGAATCGAACATCGATTTTCCATCGAGCAGCAAGCGCCCTCTTGCGATCAATCTCTGGGCATCTCCCTGTCGCATGTTGAAAGTTCTGATCAGATAGAGAAAAGCCTGGATCTCTTCAGCTATCACAAAACGCTTTTTGACAAATGGCATCTTTCACCTTTTCGTAAATGCTATTTTGGTAGAATAGTACCGCATTAGCTAAATGCTCTCCATAAGAGGAGTGACAATCATAGCAAAATTTTGGATCCAGCAAGGTAAAAAATGATAGAACGATATGCCAGAAAAGAGATGAGTGACAAATGGACGATGCAAGCCAAGTATCAGGCTTGGATGGATGTAGAAAAGGCTGTTGTCAAGGCTTGGAATAAGTTGGGGCTTATCCCTGATAATGATTGCAAAAAGATCATAGATAATGCTGATTTTTCTATAGAGCGCATCGATGAGATAGAAGCGATTACACGACATGATCTCATCGCTTTTACCACATCAGTATCTGAGACACTAGGTGAAGAGAGCCGGTGGTTTCACTATGGGATGACGAGCAGCGATACCGTCGATACGGCCGTAGCGCTCCAGATGACGTCGAGTCTCGAACTGATCATTGAAGATGTCAAAATGATCATGACTTCGATCAAAAAGCGTGCCGAAGAACATAAGTTTACCTTGATGGTCGGAAGAAGTCACGGTATCCATGGAGAGCCCATCACCTTTGGCTTGGTACTGGCTATCTGGTATGATGAGATGCAGCGGCACCTGACCAACCTGGAGCAGACGATGGAAGTGATCTCTGTGGGGCAAGTCTCCGGAGCGATGGGAAACTTCGCCCATGCACCGCTCGAACTCGAGGAGTATGCCTGTGAAGAACTGGGACTCTCACCTGCCCCGGCCAGCAATCAAGTCATCCAGCGGGATCGCTATGCCCGTCTCGCTACTGCCCTTGCCCTGCTCGCCTCAACGATCGAGAAGTTTGCTGTGCAGATACGGCATTGGCAGCGAACCGAAGTCTATGAGTGTGAAGAGTATTTTGCCAAAGGTCAAAAAGGCAGCTCTGCCATGCCTCACAAGCGAAATCCAATCCTCACAGAAAACATCACAGGGCTCGCCCGCATCATCCGTGCCTTTGCCAATCCTGCGATGGAGAATGTCGCCCTGTGGCACGAGAGAGATATCAGCCACTCCTCTACTGAGCGTTTTTGGCTTCCTGACAGTTTCATCACTTCAGACTTCATGCTGCATCGTATGAACAATGTCATCGCCAATCTGACTGTCATGCCCGAAAATATGATGAAAAATCTCAACCTCACAGGGGGGCTGGTCTTTTCACAGCGCGTCCTGCTCGAACTGCCAAAAGCCGGGGTCAGTCGTGAAGATGCCTATCGTATCGTCCAGAGAAATGCGATGAAAGTCTGGGAAGAGATCCAGCAGGGGAAACCTAGCACGAATGAAAAAGGCGAAAGTCTCTATCTTCAGTATCTTCTCGAAGATGAGGAGTTGCGTGAAAAATTGACCGAAGCAGAGATCAGAGAATGTTTCAATTATGCGTATTACACAAAGAATGTCGACAAAATCTTCGCCAGGGTGTTCAAATAGGGAGATATTGCCAAACCCGCAGGGGTGCCCTTGATGGGTACCTGCATATGATGCAGAATATTCCTTCAAATCCGAACGTCGTTACCCATTGCTGGGCAACCACAAAGGATTGCCCCTACGGAGTGGGCGGACAATTTTGGCATCAACCTATAATCGAGTATCCGTAGATCCCGTGATAGCGTTTCAGGGCAAACCTATCTGTCATCGATGCGATATAGTCAGCGATCACACGCTCTTCATTTCGGATCGACATCAACTCTTTCTGTTTGAGAGGCAGCAGATCATTGTCATCCCGAAAAGCACGGTAGAGTTCTTTGATACACTGTTTGCCTGCATACATATTTTCTGCAATTTTCTGGTGTCTATAAAGTTTTTGGTGAAGGAGCCTTTTGAGTCTCTTCAGCTGCGTCGCCGTCTCTGTTGAAAAACCTACAGGCATC
>JANTGA010000069.1 GCA_024763175.1 Sulfurovum sp. | reverse complement strand
AAGGTCCGGCGTAAACTGTATGCGCGAAAACTGTGACTCGATCACATTGGCCATCGCCCGTACTGCCCTGGTCTTTGCCAAGCCGGGCAGTCCCTCTACCAGAAGATTACCATTGGCAAGTATACCGATGATCAGGCGCTCCACGATATGTTCCTGCCCCAGGATGGCGGCATTCATCTTTTTTTGCAACAACATAATCAAATCATGGGCATTCATATCATTCCTTTTAGATAAAGAGGTGCTCTTTTGTCTGCATAGGACAAAAGAGTGATTTTTTACAGCTAATATGCCATAAACTCCCGTCTCAGCTCCTCTTTGTCTACCTGTTTGCCATGTAGAGATTTGAGTGGCATATTTTTCTTGTAGACGATCTGTTCAGGCAACATATAGTTGGGAAGATGCTTTTTGAGTTCAAAAAGGATTTCATTGCGTGCGAGCTCTGTCCTGGCGCTGTAGATCATCACGATCTCCTCTTCGATCTCTTCATTGGGGATCGAAAAAACAGCACAGTCGATAATCGCCGGGATATTTTCATAGGCAACACTCTCGATCTCATAGGGGCTGACGCGGAAACCCTGGGTTTTGATCATGTCATCTTTGCGTGAGACAAAGTAGAGATAACCCTCTTCATCGGCATAGACATAGTCTCCGCTGGCGATGACGATCTCGTCGGTCAGCTGCCCCTCAGGGTGTATCACTTTGTCAAGGATATGGATACTTTTGAAACGCTTCGCCGTCTCTTCGGGCGCGTTCCAATATCCCTTGTAGATGCAGGCACCGCGATGGATCAGTTCACCTATCTCCCTGGGGGCGCAGGCTTCACCCTTTTCGTTGATAACGTAGAGTTCGACATCGGGGATCTCCTTGCCGATGGAGTTGGGGCGGATATGGATCTGCTCGGGCCTGAGATAGGCAGAGCGGAAGGCCTCCGTCAAGCCATGCATCGAGTAGAATTTGGCATCGGGGAACTGCGTTGTAATATTTTTGATCATCAAAGGGGTAATATTGCCTCCCGACGAAGTGATCGTGCGCAAGCGCTTGAAATGTTCCGGCTGCGGGATGCGGCGCGGATCTTCGTCAAACATCTGTGTGATATGGATCGGCATCAGAGGCAGTATCGTCACCTTATCATCAATCAGGTGGGTGAAAAAGTCCACCGGAAGAACAAAACGGTGGATCGCCAGAGTCGCTTTCTTGTAGAGTGTGGTAAAGATTTGATTGAGTCCATAGTCGAGATTGAATGACAAAATACCCGATATCACATCCTCTTTTTGGATATTCAGGTATTTGCTGACGATCCGTGCACCGTCGATCAGGGCACGATGATCGATAACGATCCCCTTGGGATTGCCAGTCGAGCCGAAGCTGTAGGTAATGACGGCATTGTTGTGCCCCTTGATATCACAGTCGATCTCATCAGTATAGCATTTATAGATCTCTTCAAAAGAGACATCACTCTCCTTGGTCGCCTCATAGGAGATGAGTTTTCCTTCGAAATCGATCGCTTTGACATTGCCGATCTTCTTTTGGTCGGTGATCAGACAACTGATGCCGCAATCCTCGATGATGTGCCTGATCTGATCGGGTTTAAGCAGTCGCGTGATGGGGACCAGAACATAATCAGTCGAGAGGATCGCGAGGATTGCGATCACACTCTCGGTGCGCTTTCTCGAATAGATCCCGATCCGGCTCCCTTTTTCCAGTCCTATTGTCTTGAGATAGTGTGCGATTTGGTTAACCCTGCTGATGATCTGTGCATAGGTATAGGATTCATTTTCGAGGATCAGTCCGATCTTGTCCGGATCGGTTTGCGCCGCATTTTCCAATAGATTTCGTATACTGTTGACTGACATGGTTACTCCTTGATACCGTAGGTCCAGATTTCATAGTTGCTATCGAGTACGATTGTTGGCGTATGGTGAAAGCGGAGAATTTTTTTGTAGAAAAAGAGGATGATCTCTTCTGCCTCCTCCTGACTGAGCATCTTGGTGATCCCGCCGGTCAGGACGATACTGTTGAGATTTTCCAGTTTGAGCTCGATATAAGCAGCGTGATGTTTTGAAACTTTGTAGAGCACCAAAAAGATCGAGAGCTGCATCAAGATGCGTGTCGCTGTCTCACTGTGCTCTTCGAGGATATTTTCCGTCACATTCAGATGCTCCAGCAGCTCAAAGACAAATTCATTGTTTTTAGCCGTATGGACGAGACTTTCACGCGACTTGTAAACCCCCAGCTTTTTGAAGACCAAGCGGTCGTAGCCGCTCTCCGAGACGATGTTGTCATTGACGAGGTCGCGACTGTAGTGGATATCTGTCGTCGCACCACCGATATCGATGACGATAAAGGGATCGGCGACATCAAGACGCTGAGTGATTTGCGGAAGGGAGCGGTTGACGATATAGGGGGTGGAGTAGATTTGATTGGCAGTGATGGCATAGAGTTGTTTGATATCTTCTTTGCCCATGATGTCGGCTTGATAGAGATCGGTAAGATACTGCTTGAGCTCCTCCTCCTCGATCTTCAACTTGCCGGAAATGATATTCTCTAATATTACGATATTATCGATATGCTTTTTGAAAAAAGCATGCTCCCCACTGCTTCCCACATAAACGATATTTTGGTAGTGCACACCATCGAGATAGCGCAGCAGACGCTCATCAAAGATACCGCTCGTCCCGTCGATCCCGCCGACGATGATCACAACATCGACTATTTCTCGCGGTGCTATCTCATTCTCGATCTTCGAATAAAGAACCGTATCGATGATGTTGATTCCCGAATTGAAAGCGATATTGATCGCATATTTGAGGCTGAACGAGTTGGTCAACCCGATGATCAGTGTACTCAGGCCACCGTTGGCAGAGCTGCAGATATAGATATCCTCTTTAGCATAGCGGCTGACAGTATCAGCACATTTGCTATTGAGGTCATCGTAGATATTTTTGTTGAAATCCCTGAAGTGCTGGACGATCCTGCCCTCCTGGGCAACTTTGAAATAGGTACTGCCTATATCGATAAAAACCTGACTCATAGCATAATCCCTATATCCTGGATGATTTTGTCGACCACGCGCTCTCCTTCGCCCAGCTTGATTTTTGACTGCTCGAAAGCAAAACTTTTGTCAGAGATTGGAAGTTTCCCTTTTTTGAGGATGCGGATATTGCTCTGGGGATCCCGGATCGTGATGACTTCGTTGGCATTGATGATGTGTGGCGAAAAGGGGATATCGATATATCCCTTCTTGATCGCATTGAAGACTTGTCGCCAGAGGGTATCAGACCCTTCGTTGAAGACTGCCTCGAGGATCTCATCGACTTCATTGCTGAGATTTTCTTCCTCCTCTTCATCGCTGACCTTCGGCAATCCCCTGAGCATCCCCAGCGTATACTGGACGTTGGCGACAGCCATCGCATTGGCCTCCTTGGTTGGGATGCCGAAGGCTTCATTTCTGGTTTTGGTGATGATCTTATTGGCGCCAACCATCGCTGCGATGACGGTTGATGTATTGATAAGCGAATCCGAATACTCTTTATTGTAGGGAAATGCTCCCATCCACTGATGGTAGACCAGATTGATCGTCGCATCCGTATGTCCGAACCTATCGGCATATTTTCGTGCAAGCTTTTTGATCACATTGGAGGAGACGATATCCTGCGTCATCGAACCGCTTTGAGAAAAACTCACCGAGAAGGATTTGACCCCCTCTTCCAGCGAGAGCAGCATCTCCAGGATCTGTATCACCAGGACGATCGCCGGTGGCTGAAGTGTCGCACTGAGCGGTCCGAAGGATTCGCGGTTGATCGGTTCGTTGAGCTCGGAGTACTTCGCGCAGACCCGCTCGACATACTTCCAGTAAAGAAAGGCTTTGTCCATCGGAAAATTCTTGGAGTATGGCAGCAGGTAGGTGATCGGCCCACCTTCTATCTCGAAGATCCCCGAAGCAAGTGCCGTTTCGATCAGGAGCCGGGCATCGGGCGTCCCGTGACGAAGGCTTACCGGTGTGTCATAATGCGTCATCATCTTGCGGGTTGTACGGTAGCCATGATTGATCAGCGGATAGCCGTTGAGCATATCGACATCATTCTCTTCGGAGAGTGAGAGCATCTTTTTGGCGGTAGCATAGTCGTTGAGACGGGTGTTGGAGTCGATCGTCAGCGGCAGGACGTCGACACCGGCCTCTTTGAACTCCCGGTAGAGCCCGAAAACCTTTTCATAGGTCGGGAAACCGCCGCGCGGCTGTACCAGCATCTTGTCGGACGTTTTGAACTTGTGGGAGATAAAGAGGTTTTTACTTGCACCGCGAATGAAAGACTCCACCTCTTCAAAGTCGAAACGATCGACATATTCATTCCTGAGGATAATTTCACGTTCTCGTTGCAACAGGCTCATTTTCTGGCCTCCAGATATGCTTCGAGCTGATCAAGCCCTTCATTGAGATCGATCTGATGAAAAACCAAGTCGAAACCATAGCCCTGAAACTTCGGCACCAATGCTTCGGGATCCATCTCCCCGACGCCGAGATTGCCTCCGATCATAAAGGTCACATCTCTGAAGTCATACTGACTCTTGAGGATCTTGAGATCCCGGCACCACCCCTCTGCTTCACCATTCAGTGATGAGATCAACAACACATCCGCATCTGTCTCTATCACCGCATCCATAAACTCTTCGAGGTACGTATTGACCCCGAGATTGAAGACTTCAAATCCCCGCTCTTCGAGCGAGATATCGATCAACCTGTTGGCCACGACATGGATATCGTTACCGACCACACCTGTAACTACTTTCATCTATCTGCTTTATACATAAATTATTATATCGCGGATATTGTACCGAATTAAGCCTCTAAATAAGACTTAATTCGGCGATATTTGCAAAAGAGTGGGTTGAATTTACTTTAGTTTATCCCGGATTGTACGGTAGAATTTGATCTTCTGAATATTTTGGATACCATTGCGGAAGATATGCCGATATATCTGGCCACTTCACCTTGGGTATATCCGTTTTCCAGTGCCCGCAGGATCGCTTCATTTCTTTTTGGCAGTTCAGTACACGCTTTAAAGAGACTGTGCAGTGAGATTGTTTTGGTCTGCCTGGGCCTCTTCCCATCTGCTGTGACCGGATTTTTCTGCCACGTTTTGAGCACTTTGATCTCTTGTCTGCTGAGAGGGGTTTTCAATCGTTCAAGTGCTTCTTTATCGTTGACTTCTGCGTTGAGTTTGGAGCCTGCAGTACAGGGGACGAGACCTCCCTGCTTCTGGAACAGTGCAGCCAATAGCGTATAGGGGTACTCTCCGATAGTCTGTCCGTGCTTTGCCTTGATAGGATGGTGCTCAATAAATCGAAAGGTGGCGGAGAGATAGTCGGGGTCCTCGATATACCAGGAGCTATATCTGCCCTGCCACAAATGTCCTGCCCGTTTATATTTTTTATTGAAATAGATCGCATAGTCGGCATTAATTTTTCGCATAAAGAGCGAGAGGTTTTCGCTGCTGGTCTCTATGAGGAGATGATAGTGATTGTCTATCAGACAATAATCATGCAGCGTCACTTGATATGTCTTGCAAGCCTTGCAAAGTATCTCCAGAAACATCTCTTTATCTTCGCTGGATTTGTAGATTTTACTTCTGCCTGTGCCACGATTGAAAACGTGGTGAAAGCCCGGTATATCTACTCTTGGTTTACGTGCCATTATTACCCCTTGTTTCTTGCTGTTGCGTACTTCTTATCCCCTCGAGACAGAAGCCCCGGTCAACCAACCCCGGTACGCATGCAGATAAGACTTTGCTGTATCCAGAAGGCCAAGATCTCTTGCGCTTTTTTTGCGGAAGAGTTGACCCACAACCCTGCTGTAGAGTGAGACGACGAGCTTCTCATCAAACTCACGAATGATCTTCTCTCTTGCTTTGACTCCCATCGCGACACGCGCTTCATCTTTGAGCATCAGTACCTGCTCCATTTTGGCAGCCAGGCTGGCAGCATCTCTCTCTTTGCACAGGAAGCCGGTCACACCATCCTCTACTACCTCTTTGCAGCCCGGTACATTGGTCGTCACGATCGGCTTGGCCATACTCGCAGCCTCCAGCAGCACGCGGGAGAGTCCTTCACGATAAGAGGGGAGTACGATACAGTCTTGATCGTCGATGACTGACTTGACATCTTCAGTCACGCCCAGATACTCCACCACACCCTCCTTTTGCCACGCTGCCATTGTCTCTTCACTGATGGCAGTGGGATTCTCCGGATAGAAAGAGCCCAAGATGGAAAACTTCGCATTCTGGTATTTCTCTTTGAGCATCCGAATCGCCTCGATATACTCGACCAATCCTTTGTCTTTGATGAGACGTGCGATCAATAAGAACTTGACCTCTTTGTTCTCCTGTGCCTCCACACGCTTCAATGCAGGCTTGAAGTGCTCTGTATTGATCCCGCATCCCGGAGCCAGTACGGTTTTCTCTCTGGGGGCAAACCCCTCCTTGACGAAGAGATCTCTATCGTTTGGATTTTCAAAGAAGACTTTTTGAGGGATCTTCAATGCAAGCCTATAGATCACCTTGGCAACTCTCAGAGCGAAGCTGTCGTGCAAAAAGATCGTACCCAGTCCTGTGATACTGCTAATCGCGGGTATACCCAGCATCTTGGCAGCGAAAGAGCCATAGATATTCGGTTTGGCTGTGAAGTGCATCACCAGATCGGGTTTGATCTCTTTATAGAGTTTATAGTAGTTGTAAGTCAGCAGTGCATCTTCAAAGGGATTGGTTCCGATGTTGTTGATCTTGATATCATAGTGTTTGATATCGTGATCGATCAACTTTTGGGAAAAGTCATCTTTGGGGCTGATAGCAATTACTTCATATCCCTGTCTCTGAAATGATTTGATGAGACCCAGTCTGAAATTATATGTGTGCCAGGAAGTATTGACTACAAAAGCAATTTTTTTCATTTTTTATCCTTTTGACTTCTATGATGTTTTTGCACAAATACAAAAACAGCCTCTGCGAATCTCAGGGTTTTCATCCTCGACCCGAGGAACCCCTCTTTCGCACTTTCTCCTACAAAATTGAGTATAGTACGTATGTGTTGCAAATAGATGCCAAAAATGCAACAATTCAAATTTATTTTCCCCAAATATAACGTTTTATGGTTCTTTTGAGGGTCGGGAGACAATCTGGAAAAGAAAATATCATTTCTATGGCAGCATGGTCTTCAAAGTGCCTGTTTGTCGGTCATTGCAGCTGCTTGCTTGCAGGAGGAGGTGCTTTCGTGTGTGTTGGTTTTGGGAGTATATTTTATAATATTTGTTGGGGAACGGGGTCAGGAGAGGATGAAACATAGACTTGACCCCTTCTGTTTTGATCGATACGTTAAAAAAGAGTCAATTTGACATAGCCAAGAGTGCTTGAATTTAATTTCAGTATAATTTTTCCTATTGATACCAACTAAAGAGGAGCAATAAATGGAATATATTACTGCGGATATCTGTGATAAGCATCGTGACGAAGTGCAGGTGCTTTCTCATGATTACCGATCCTACGGGGGTGTCGAATCCTGCCATGGCCCCATCGCAACGATCAAACTGGATAAAGAAAACTCAGATCTTATCACTATGCTCAAGGAGCCGGGACATGGCCGTATCGCTGTTGTCGATGTCGACAAAGCCTTTTATGCGGTCGTGGGAGAAAATCTGATGAAGTTTGCCCGAGACAATGGCTGGGCAGGTATTTTGATCAATGGCTATGTGCGTGATACCAAGATCACCCAAACGATTCCCGTCGGACTCTGGGCACTGGGGACTTGCTCACGCAAGAGCCACGACAAAAAACCTGCCCAGCGTGATATCGAACTTGTATTTGGCGGTGTCACCTTCCAAAACGGTGAATATCTTCTGGCTGATCATGATGGTATTATTGTCATCTCAGAAGAGTTGTTGAAGAGTGATACAGCAGAGTAGAAAGTGAAGCAATGATTTGCTTGGAAAAAAAATCGACACGATATCGCGTGGCTGCCGCCATCACTCTTTTGATCGCTACGATACTTTTTTTGATGATTCTCTACAATGAAACACCTCTCCAAAAAGGGAAGTCCACACTCTATCTCCCCTCCTCGTCTATCGACTCGGTGGTGGAAACATTGAACAAAAATGGTTATGAGCTCGACGATATCGATCGTTTTGTGCTGCAATATCTCCAGCTTCCAAAAGCAGGATGGTATGAAATCGACAAGAGCAAAATGGGACGATACTTTTTTCTGAGAGACCTTCACAAGATGCAGGCAAGAACGATGCGGGTTGTGGTCTTTGCCGGAGAGACCAAAGAGGAGATGCTCCGTCGCCTGGCCAGGGATATGCTGCTGAGTCAGACAAAGCTGGCAAAATACTATCAAATGTTTTCACGTTTCGAAGAGGGCAATATCCTCGCAGGAACCTATATCCTTGCCCGCTCTGCCAACGAGGAGACAGTGATGCGCTACCTCTTTGACCAATCAGATCAAAAAATCGACCTCTTTGCCAGGAAACATTTTGGCAGCGACTACTCCAGGGCACAACTGCTCGAAACGCTGATCATCGCCTCGATCATCCAAAAGGAGAGTAACGATATCCATGAGATGTCTTCTATCTCTTCGGTCATCCGAAACAGACTCAAAAAAGGGATGAGGCTCCAGATGGATGGTACACTCAATTATGGCAAATACTCCCACACCATCGTCACCCCGAAACGTATCAAAAGTGATAAAAGCGAGTACAATACCTACAAGCACAAAGGGCTCATACCGGCCCCGCTCAGTAATGTCTCCCTCGAATCCCTGCAGGCAGCTGCACTTCCCTACCGTAACAACTATCTTTTTTTTGTGCTCAACGAGAAAGGAAAACATGTTTTTGCCAACACCTACAAAAAACATCTCAAAAATGTCAAAAAGTTCAAAATATTCTGTCAGGAGCGTGCCAAAAAGAAAAAAGAGCAAGCACTCGAGGAGCAGGCACTTCTGGATAGCGCATGTCAAATCAGTATCTCTCAGGAACACAACGATACAAACCGTACCGACAACAACCTCTCTCTTCCGATTCACAACATAAAGATACAGATACACTCCGACAAAAACAGCACTTCAGCTCAATAAGGAATCTCCCAAGAGCAAAACTACCTATCTGAGTGCTCTCTGATTCCTGTTTGATTTTTCTCAATCGTCATACAGAATAACTTATTTGAGATATACAATCTGCTATAATATCCTTTCTAATCGAGAAGGAAAAAAGGCGTGAATTCAAATAATCTATCTTTTGTGACCGGGGGGGCCGGCTTTATCGGGTCACATCTTTGCGAGGCACTTCTCAGAGAGGGCCGCAGCGTTGTTACGATCGACAATTTCGATCCCTTTTATGATCCCGCAATCAAAGAGAACAATCTCCATACCATTGAAGCGATGATGCAAGAAGAGGGTATCGATGCCTCCCGCTTTCGCTGGATCAAAGGGGATATCCGTGATCGGGTACTGCTCGAAACGATCTTTGGCGAGCTCAAAGAGTCTGGCAAAACTATCACGATCATCCATATCGCTGCCAAAGCCGGCGTACGGCCCTCGATAGAGAATGCGGCACTCTATACGGATGTCAATATCATCGGGA
>JANTGA010000068.1 GCA_024763175.1 Sulfurovum sp. | reverse complement strand
TACCATAAAAATGCTATAATATAACTATCAAATGCCTATATACAGGGGCTTTAGCAGGGTTTTAAATATGAGTAATATTTATAAAAAAGGTGAGAACGGTAGGGGTCTGGTGATTTGTGATGCGTGGAGTGTAGCGGAATGCATCATGAATAACCTGACCTCGGCAAAAACAAAGCTATGCTACAGCCGAGGTCTGGTGACAACGATACACTTCGCTACGCTACGCATATCATTGTCACCACGTTTTACTCTTCAAAATCATTGTAAATTTCACTTTATAGGCTCCCACGCAGAGAGACCGTGAAAGCCAGAAAGATTTAAGATTTTTCTCTTCTTCATTCGCTCAATCAGAACAACGTCCTCTTGGTCGCTTCGATCGCTTTGTGATCGTCGTGTGCGGGAGCGTTGACATAGGTCGATACTTCATAGGCATCCATTCTATCTGGATCGTATGGGTCAAGAAGCGGCACGATCGCTTCACTCTCCTCTACTTTGAGATTCAGCCAAAGTTTCCAATTCTCCGGTTCGAGGATAGCCGGCATACGGTCGTGAATTGGCCGCATGAACTCATTTGGCTCTGTAGTGATGATTGCCGACGAGGTGACCATCTCCCCTGTCTCCTTATCCGTCCACTCATCCCACAATCCCGCCAACGCAAAGAAGTTTTCATCTTTTGGGTGGATCCAGTATGGTATTTTGGCTGATCCCTCTCTCTTCCATTCATAGAAGCCATTGACGGGAATGAGACAGCGCTTGTGCTTGAGAGGTTCCCTGAAGCTTGGTTTTTGGGTGAGCGTCTCTGCTCTGGCATTGATCGCTATGGCTTTTTTCTCTTTCATCCAGCGAGGGATAAGTCCAAAGCGAGTCAAGGTATAGGTGCCGGTATTGAGAAGTGTGACGAGAGGCTGAGAGGGGGCGATATTGTAACGAGGGGTAAGTTTTCCGACCCTGTTGTCGATATTGCCATAATAGTCATTGACCGCCCTGTTCCAAGCGATATCATCAAAAAATCCTACCCTGCCGCACATTTGATCTCCTTTGGGGACATGCTATCACAATCAAGATAAACCCGGATTGTGCAATCGAGATTACATATTCCGGGTTTACAAGAAATACCACAAGAAATTTTGGCTATACTTTCATTGACCGACAGTCAGTCAAAGGAGTTTTATGGCGATTATTGTAAACAAAGAGGAGAAACGCAGGGCAATTGCGATTGCCTGCAGCGATCTTCTGTTGGAGAGAGGTATCGGTGACCTGACTATATCGGAGCTTGCCAAAACAGCCGGTGTGGGCAAGGGTACGATCTATGAGTATTTTGAGAATAAAGAAGATATCGTTTTTGAAATCATCAGCACCTTTATGGCGGAGTTTGAAAAGAGGCTTCTTGGTGTAGTCGATGAAGCTGCGGATACAAAAGCGAAGGTATTTCACTTTTTTTCCATGCTTTTCGAAGATGAGAGCTACCAAAAGCAGCTCAAAACCTATCAGGAGTATCTGGCGATATCTCTGACCAACGGAACAGAGCAGATGGTGGCTTTCAGTAAAGTATGCAAAGAAAAATTTCAAAAAATACTGAACCGTATTATAGATGAGGGTATAGCGCGGGGAGAGATACGTGATGAGAGCCGCGAATTGGTTCCTGCGCTGCTTCTGTTTGAAAAAGGACTGGTTGTTGATACCAGGGCAACCGGCGTGGATGCCAGGATAGAGATAGAGCGTTTTCTGGATGCATTGTTCAAACTAATCGAAATCAGGGAGAAATGAAATGAGACTGAATAGAATCGTTGTGTTGTCGTTATGGCTGCCGCTATCACTCTTCGCCCAGAGTTACGGGCTGAAGAGCTATATTGAATATGCCCAAAAAACCAATGGGGAGATCAAAGCGAAAGAGATTGGTATTCTTTCGAAACAACAGGGGGTTGAAGCGGCAGAAAGTGCCTACTGGCCGACGCTGGATATCGGCGCCAGTTACAAAGATGCCACACCCAACTATGTGGTAAGCCCGGGACGGGTAGCCAGCGGATTTGCGAGCCTGAACCTCGAACTCTATGATGGAGGGCGTAAAAGCGCGATCGTAAATGCAAAAAGTTTTGAGAGGGAGGCATCACTCTTTGAAAAGAGGGCATTCGAGAAGAGTATTACATTGAAAATCGTGCAGCACTACTACGCCATACAGCAGCTCAAAGCGACGCTGCATGCTTTGCAGGAGCGCTCCAAAGAGCTCAAGGCCCAGATCGAACGTGTGAAGAAATTTATGGCCTCCGGCCTCTCGACACAAGAGGAGGTCGACAAGCTCCAGTCTGTCTTTGATGGCAACCAGTATACGATGGAGAATACTAAGCTTGCTATAGAGACCAATGAACAGAATCTGAAACTTCTCAGCGGTTTGCCTGCTACAGGGCTGAAGCAAAGTCGCTTTATCGAACCAAAAAAGATCGCCTTCGAATGGTTCGATCCCATCAAAATCATGCAGGCCAAAGCGAATGCCATCGGTGAGAATGCCAATGCCATCGATGCAAACTATATGCCCCAGGTTTCCGTTTCCGATACCTATCATAAGTCACATTTTGATGATCTGGTCTCCTCGCCGATGGCGGGAGACGGATTTTTGATCGATCATCAGAACGAGTTGACGCTCTCTGCGACGATGCGACTCTTCGATCATGGCAAAATGGCCAAAGAGAGCGAAGCGGTGAAGTATCAGAAGATGGCACTGCTCTCTCAATTGGACCAGGCAAAAAAAGAGCAGCGAATGAATTTCGGGCTGGCAAGGCAGAATCTGCGTACGACCAGAGCGAAAATAAAAAGTGCCAAAAGTGCACTGAGGGCAGCAACAAGCACTTATGGGGTGCTCAAGCAGAAATTTGAAGTTGGTCTGATAGACGATGTCTCATTTCTCGACGCGCTTGCAACAAAAACATTGGCGCAATCGCGCTACGAAGAGTCGATCTACGAATACGAAATCAAAAAATCGATCTATTACTATTATGCAGGGAAAGATCCCAAGGAGTTCATACGATGAAAAAGTTACTGATGCGTTTGGCGCTGCCGGCGATATTTTTATATGCCACAGCGCTGCAGGCAGAAGAGATTTATGCGACATTTGATGTCGAGGCGGCACAGCATGCCGATCTGGCATTTACCAGCAGCGGAACTGTGGACCGTGTCAATGTCGATGTGACTTCCGCAGTGAAAAAAGGCGATATTCTGGCCGAGCTGAACAACGATGATCTCAAAGCAGCGTTGGATATCGCGGCGGTGGCTCTCAAATATGCCAAAAGGGATTATGACAGGCAGGTCAAAGTCAAGAAACTGGTCGATGAGTCACGATTTGATATGTATGCCTATAAATTTGAAAATGCCAAAGCGAAACTGGCTTATCAGCAGGCACTTCTGGACAAAACCCAGCTCAAAGCGCCGTTTGACGGTGTGATCTACGAGAAGAGTGTCGAAGTAGGCGATGTGGTCAGCGGAGCGATGATCCGTACCGTGATGAAGATACAGAGCCTCAAAAAGCGTAAACTGATCCTCGAATTCGACCAGAAGTATTGGAAAAAGATCAAACCGGGCTTGACATTCAAATATCGCGTAGATGGAGATGATGCGAAGTACACCGGAACAATCGAAAAGGTCTATCCCTATGCCAATGAAGCCAATAGAAAGATCAGAGCGGAAGTGGAAGCGGAGGGGTTCACTCCGGGGCTTTTCGGGGATGGCTACATTCTTCTCCCGGATGCGAAGTAGGGCCGTATGTATAAATTAGCGATAAACAGGCCGATCACCACACTGATGTATGCGATGACGCTGGTGATATTCGGCTTTTTGAGTTTCAAAAGCATGCCTTCGGCTCTTTACCCCAATATCGACTTTCCCATGGTGACGATCAAGACGATCTATCCGGGAGCCGAAGCGAGTACCGTAGAGTCGCAGGTCACCGACAAGATCGAAGAGGCCATTTCACGGATCGGCGGGGTCGACGCGATCACCTCCACGAGCAGTGAGGGCGCCTCTGTCGTCATGGTCAAGTTCTTTCTGGAGCGCGATATCAACGAAGCGACCAACGATGTCCGGGACAAGGTATCCGCCGTTATCCTTCCCCGGGATGCCAAGACACCGCTGGTGAGCAAACTCGATATCGGCGGCGCTTCGGTCATCAATGTTTTTCTGACGGCCAAAAACGATACGCTCCAAAACCTGATGATCTTCGCCGATGAAGATGTTAAACCTTCTTTGCAGAAGATCAACGGCGTAGGTGCCGTCAATATCATCGGTTACCGGGACAGGGAGATCAAAATCTTCCCCGATATCAGGATGCTCAACAAGTTTGGCATTACCGTCAGAGAGTTGAACAACATCGTCACCAGAGAAAATGTCAAGATCGGCGGGGGCAAGCTGATCTCTTCGACCAAAGAGTTCATCCTCAAGACCAAGGCGGATGCTCTCAGTGTCGAAGAGCTGGAAAATATCATCGTCAAAGACAATATCCGCCTCAAAGATGTCGCCAAGGTCGAGGATACCCTGAGTGACCCCGACAGCTACGCCTCCTACAATGGTATTCCCGGCGTGATGCTCGAAGTCCAGAAGATCTCCGGTACCAACACACTGGAGATCATCAAGCGGGTCAAAAATGCCATTCCGGCTCTGCAGGAGATGGCGGGCGACAAGTACGGGGTGCAGACGCTCCAGGATACGGGGCCCTTCATCATCCATTCTCTCGAAGATGTGGAGTTCGACCTGGTCTATGGCGCGCTTCTGGCGGTGATCATCATCTTCGGTTTTCTGCGCAACTTTACCATTACGATCGTTTCGGCACTCTCTATCCCTATCTCGATCATGGGTACGATCGCCCTGATGAACTTCATGGGCTTCGACCTGAACAAGATGACGCTGATCGGGCTGACGCTCTCTATCGGGATCATCATCGATGACGCCATCGTCGTCCTGGAAAATATCTACAAGAAGATGGAAGCGGGGATGGGCAAATTTGAAGCGGCTGTAGAAGGGACCAAAGAGATGGCCTTCGCTATTATGGCGATCTCCGCCATGCTGCTGGCCGTTTTCATCCCCGTTGCCAATATGAGCGGTATCGTCGGGAAATTTTTTGAATCATTCGCGATGACCGTGGGCTTCGCCGTCATCATCTCCTATACGGTGGCGATGACCTTTATGCCAAGCCTCAGTGCACGGGTACTGCACAAGGGTGAGAGCTGGTTCTACAATATCACGGAGCCGTTTTTCAAGGCGATGGAGAAGGTCTATGATGTGCTGCTGAAGCTGGTATTGCGCTTCAAGGTCAGTACGCTGATTCTCATCCTGGCGATTTTCGTCGGTTCGCTGAGTCTCTTTCCCAAAATTGGTATGGACTTCATCCCCAAAGAGGACAAAGCGGAGTTCGAGATCAAACTGCGCGCACAGCCGGGTGTTTCGCTTGAGGAGATGATCAAAGAGTCCAAAGTGATCGAAAATCTGGTCAGGAAAAACAAAGATATCCTGTTCACGACGTTGAGCGTAGGATATAACACCGTCAAAGAGAAGAACAAGGCGCTCATCTATGTGAAACTGTCGCCCAAGAACAAAAGGAGTCTCGACCAGGAACATATCATCCAGAACTTCAGGGAGCAGCTCAAGCCCTATCAGAAAATGATGTACATTACGGCCGCTGCTATTCCGAATATCAAAGGGGCGGGCGTCTCGGTTCCTTACCAGATCGTCCTGATGTCCGACTCGTTTTCGGATCTCGAAAAAGCGAAAAAGAGTCTGATGGAGTATCTCGGAAAGAAAAAAGGTTTCGTGGATATCGACAGCAATATGGACGAAGGCAAGCCTCAGATCGATATCACGATACTGAGGGAAAATGCCAACCGTCTGGGTATCTCCGCCTCTCAAATCGCCCAGGCGATCTCCATCGCCTTTTCGAGCGACCTGGAGATCTCCTATTTCGAAGAGAAGGGCAAGCAGTACAATATCACACTGCGTTTTGATGATACGAACCGGGTAAGTCTGGAAGATCTCAAAAAGATCCAGCTCAGAGCTGCCAACGGCAAGCTGGTCTATCTGGATGGATTGGTGAAATTCAGCAAGACCAAATCACTCGCGGCGATCTACCACTATGACAGGCAGCGCCAGGTGACGATCTATTCGGATCTCTTCGGGTTGGATCTCGGCGGTGCGGTCAACTATACCAAAGCGGGTATCGACAAACTTCTGCCCCCGGGTGTCCATTATAAATTCACCGGTTTTGCCGATGAGATGGTCAAGACCAACAAAGCTTTCGGCGCCGCACTGGGACTCAGCGTGATCCTGATGTTTATCATCCTGGCGATACTCTACGAGTCTTTGATTCAGCCGGTTATCATTATGATGGCGCTGCCGCTGAGTATCATCGGGGTAATGATCGCACTCTTTTTGGCGGGGCAGCACTTTTCGCTCTTCGTTATGATCGGCTTTATGCTGCTGATGGGGATGGTGGGCAAAAATGCCGTTCTGCTGGTTGACTTCGCCAACGAAGCGGTTGCCAGAGGCAAAGATGCCAATGCCGCACTTCTGGAAGCGGGTGAAAAAAGGCTCAGACCCATCCTGATGACCACGATCGCGATGATCTTTGCGATGTTGCCATTGGCCATAAGCGACTCTCTGGGCAGCGAAACCAAAGCGCCGATGGCGATCGCCGTCATCGGCGGCTTGCTCAGCTCGATGATCCTGACACTGCTGGTAGTCCCTGTGATCTACCGTATGATCAATCCTCTGGATCGATGGATGCGAAAATGGTATGAGGGAAAAATTCAGGAGTAATAATAAAGGGAGCCTTTATTAGAGGCTCCCTAAAGGAGACAAGGGGATATCCGTGAAAGAGATACAAAAAATCGCCGCCTATAAAAATCACACGATGAAAGTGTTGAGCATTGTCGGCATTTTGGTACTATTGTTGGCTGTGGGTGGATATATCTCCTTTTTGGACAGAAACAAGGAGGTGCAATATCGCTATGTGACCGAACCCGCTGCCAAAGGCAGACTCACGCTCACCGTCTCTACCAGCGGATACCTTCAGCCCCTGGAGCGTGTCGATGTGGGTACCGAAGTTTCGGGGACTATCAAAAAGGTTTATGTCGATTACAATGACAAAGTGACCAAAGGAGAGCTACTTGCCGTGCTTGATAAAACAAAGCATGAAAGTGCCTACAACAGAGCCAGAGCGGCATACGAAGCTGCTCTGGCTTCCATAGAGAGCGCCAAGGCACAACTCTATCAGGCCGAAAGTGTATTCAATCGTACCAAAGCACTGCGTAAAAGCAGCAAAGGTGCCCTGCCCTCCCAAAATGACTACGACAGCAAGTTGTCTGCCTATCTTTCTGCAAAAGCAAAAATGGCCAATGCCAAAGCACTGAGTATCCAGGCAAAGAATAGTGTCGATGCAGCTGCATACGACTTTGAAAAAACCAACATCTACTCTCCGATCGATGGTATCATACTGGAACGAAATATCGATCCCGGGCAAACCGTCGCAGCGACTTTTCAAACACCCTTGCTCTTCAAAATCGCCAAAGATCTTACGAAGATGGAGCTCCAGGCAAGTATTGATGAGGCGGATGTTGCAAAGATCAAAGCCGGCCAGAAGGTCAGCTTTGAAGTCGATGCCTTTCCCCGGAAAAAATTTGAAGCATCAGTCAATCAGGTGCATATCAATTCGCAGATTGTTGAAGGGGTCGTGACCTATTTGGCAATCATCAATGTCGACAACAAAGATCTGCTGCTCAGACCCGGTATGAGTGCCACGGCAAGTATCGTCACGCAAACAGTCAAAGATGCCTACATTGTTCCCCGCAGTGCATTGATCTATATGCCCATCAAGCCAAAAGAAAAAACATTTTTTGGTGATATGAAAGAGGAAAAAATCATTTTTGATCCCCAGCCCCATGTCTGGATACTCAAAGGGGGCCAAGCTCAAAAAGTCTATGTAACACTCCTGGGAAGCAATGGCGACAGGAGTGCTGTCAAATCTGATCGTCTCAAACCGGGCGATGCCATCATCGTATCGCAGGAGAAAGTACAGTGATCAGACTGCAGAAGATCACCAAAATGTATGGCAGCGGTGATGCTGCGACATTGGTTCTCAGAGGCATAGACCTTGAGATCTCCAAAGGAGAGTTTGTGGCCATCATGGGTCCCAGCGGCAGCGGAAAGTCGACACTGCTGAATATACTTGGGACCCTGGACAGACCCAGCAGCGGGCAATATGACTTTGAGGATACCGGCACTACTGACCTGAGCAAAGACCAGCTCGCGCTCTTTCGCCGCCATATCCTCGGGTTTGTCTTTCAGGGTTTCAATCTGCTGAAAAAAACAACCGCACTGGAAAATGTCGAAATGCCGCTGATCTATCAGGGGGTCTCTTTGAGAGAGCGTCGAAAAAGAGCTTATGAAGCGCTCAAAAACGTTGGACTTGAACACAGATGTATGTATGACCCGTCACAACTCTCCGGGGGACAGCAGCAGCGTGTAGCCATCGCCAGAGCCATCGTCACGCGGCCCAAAGTCCTCATCGCAGATGAACCCACCGGAAATCTCGACACCAAACGATCCCATGAAATTATGCAGCTTATTTCCGGTTTTAACCGTGAGGGTATCACTGTCATCATGGTGACGCACGAAGAAGAGATGGCTGAGTATGCATCGCGTATTATCAGGCTGCGTGACGGGATGATAGAAAAGGACGGCCACGATGCTGCGTAACGCTTTTTTGCAAGCCATTCGTGAAATTCGAAGAAACATAATGCGCTCGCTACTGACGGCGATCGGCATTGTCATCGGTATTGCTTCGGTCATTGCGATGGTCAACATTGGCAAAGGGGCGAGCGCATCGATCACCGAGAGTGTCAGCAAGCTGGGAAGCAACACGCTCTATATCATGCCAGGACAGGAGAAAGGTCCCGGAGGGCGCAGCAGTGTGGCCAAACCCTTCAAGCAAAAAGATTTGGAATCACTAAAGTCCACCATCACTTCGCTTAAAGCCATCACCCCTATGGAAAATGCGGTCATGACGCTGATCCGAAAAGATTTGAATCATCGAAGCAGTGTCAGAGGTGTCATCAACGACTATTTTGAGGTTCAGAATCTCAAGTTGGTATCAGGCAGAAAGTTTGAACAAAGCGAACTGAGAGGGGGACAAAGTGTCTGTGTTCTCGGTAAAACCGTTGTCGATAATCTTTTCATGCCGGGAGAGAAAACAGTTGGCGAGAAAATCAGGCTCAAAAACTTCTCCTGCATCGTGGTGGGCGTCCTGGAATCCAAAGGCAGCAATACCTTCGGTATGGATCAGGATGACAACATCCTGGTGCCTATCAAAATGTTCCAGCGGCGCATTAGCGGAAACAATAGCTATCATCTCTTTATGGGCAAAATCAAAGAGAATATTCCCATAGAAGAGGCCAAACTGCAAATTACCCAGGTGCTCAAAGAGTCACGGCATATCAAACCCGATGAAGAGCCGGATTTCACTATCGGCAGTCTGACTGCACTCATTGATACCATCTCCCAAGTTACGGCACTCCTGACAGTCATGCTCGGAGCCGTTGCCGCCATCTCCCTTATCGTCGGGGGAATCGGTATCATGAATATCATGCTCGTTTCGGTCA
>JANTGA010000067.1 GCA_024763175.1 Sulfurovum sp. | reverse complement strand
TTTGCCATTGATACGATTGATATTCTCAGGCAGATACTCCATGAGGTACACCTGATTTTCAAGAAAAATCAGAAATTGCTCAGCAAAGTGACGATGTGGCAATAGTGTTATGGAAATGTTATCATTTGTGCCTATGATATTCCATCACACACATGGAGACACATTGATGAAAGAGACAAAACAGATACCCCATAAGAAGATAGAGAAACTTGCCAAGAGAATGGCAAAGACTTTTTCGCTTACACAAGAAGAAGCTCTGGAACTTATCAATGAAGAGATGACGACAGTCGAAGCTCTTTTTGAAGAGCATAAAAAAGTGAAATCAGTTCATCAGTATCTCGTTGACAAGATCAACTATACCTACATCTCAGCATAATGTGCAAGTAAAATACTTGGAGCGCTAACAGCATGTAACCAAAATGTTTCCAAGCTATTTTATACTTGCAGCAATCCAAAACGGATAACTCACTTCTCAAGGAAAAAAATGACAATGAAAAAAATCGTAACTGCAGCACTGCTTGCGTCAGTTACATTGACAACAATACATGCGGACGAGATCAAGGGGCGCGGTGCGTCATTCCCTGGACCAGTCTACAAAGCCTGGACAGCAGGGTACTTCAAAGCGACAGGTGTCAAGGTCAACTATACACCGACAGGATCAGGGGACGGCATCAAATCTATCGGCAAAAGAATGGTCGATTTCGGCGGCTCTGATAAGCCACTCAAAGCAGAAAAATTGGCCAAAGATAAGCTTTTTATGTTCCCCTCGGTCGTCGGATCAATCGTTCTGGCGTACAATATCGATGGTGTCAAAGATGGCGAGCTCAAACTCAGCAGAGCGGCAATCGCAGGAATCTTCAGTGGCAAAATCACCAAGTGGGATGATGCAGCGATTAAAGCACAAAACCCTGATTTGAAACTACCAAGCGAACCTATCACGATCGCCGTGAGAGCGGACAAATCCGGTACGACATTCAACTTCACCTATTTCCTCAACAAGCTTGACCCGTCATTCAAGGTCAGCAAAAAGCCTAGCTGGACAGCACCTAAAGTCGTAGCAGGCAAGTCAAACTCAGGTGTCTCTGCCAATATCCAGCAGATCAAAAACTCTATCGGATACATCGAGTACTCTTACAAGATCAAGCTCGGCTTGCCGGCGGCACAGGTCGAAAACAAAGAGAACAAATATATCAATCCAACACTCAAGTCCTTCCAGGATGCCGCAAAATATGCGACTTGGACACCTGACAATGACTTCTATGCGGTGATCGGTGACCCTGCAGGGGCGACCTCTTATCCTATCGTAGCAGCGACTTTCATCCTCCTTCCTAAAGAGAAAGTAGAGATGAACAAAAAGGTTACAAAGTTCTTCGACTGGGCTTACACCAATGGTGATGCGGCAGCGACCGAACTGGGCTATGTACCGCTACCCAAAGAGACAAAAGATCAGATCAGAGCCTACTGGGAAGCGAAAAAGATTAAGTAAGCTAAAGCGCAATCCCTTTGATCATAAAGAAGATCATTGCGGAGAGTAGGGCGGCTGCGGGTACAGTGATGACCCAGGCTGCCACGATCTTCTTGACAGCATCTCTCTTGACATATTTTGTTTTCTGAGCACTTTTGAGGACTTTCTTGTCCTGCTTTATCTTCTCCTCCATATCTTCGATCAACCGATAGAGTGCCACGATTCTCTTGTAGTCCGCTTTTTCTTTTTTTGACTTGGCTTCGAGTGTTTCGAGCTCGTGATGATACGCATGGAGTGTTTTCTCCTCTTCGGCCATTTTCTCTTCACGTTCCTTGATGATGTCGACTTCGTCGGTCGTATCAAGCCATTCACGCAGGAATCCGACCCCGAAGACGCCGCCGACTGCGATATGGGTCGAGCTGACAGGGAGGCCGAGCTGGCTGGCGATGATGACGGTGATCGCAGCTGCGATCGCGATGGAGAAGGCGCGGATCTGGTCTAGTTCTGTGATCTCCGAACCCACTGTTTTGATCAGCTTGGGCCCATAGAGTGCCAGGCCGATCGAGATACCTATCGCACCGACTGCCATCACCCACAGGGGGATACCGGCCTTGGAGGAGATGCCACCGCTGATGACGGCATCACTGATGGCTGCCAGCGGTCCGATAGCGTTCGCCACATCGTTCGCTCCGTGTGCGAAGCTGAGTAGTGCCGCTGCAAATATCAGCGGTATCGTAAAGAGGAGATTGATGCTCTTGCGGTCATTCCCGGCGATGGTGCCGCTTGTTGTAAGTCTCTTTTTGACCCAGAAGAACACCATGATGGAAACGATCAGACCCAGTATCAGAGCGGTAATAAATGTGGGTTTCTTGGTAGCGGGCAGGATGGCAAAAAAGGTATCGTTCACGAAAGTGACGATCGAGGGCCAAACATGCTTGAGCCCTTTGAGTACCAGATACGTGACGAATGCCAAGGCCATCATGGCGACATAGAGCGGAATCCATTTTTGACCTGCTGCGATCTTATCCTCTTTGAAAACGATGGTTTTCTTGATCGCGTAGAGGAACCCGGCTGCGATGATGCCGCCCAGCAGAGGAGAGATGATCCAGGAAGCGACGATCTTGCCCATCGTACCCCAGGCGACGATAGAGAAGCCTGCCGCTGCGATACCTGCTCCCATCACCCCGCCGACGATCGAGTGGGTCGTAGAGACGGGCGCCTTGAAGTAGGTCGCGAAGTTGAGCCAGAGTGCCGCCGACAACAGGGCCGCCATCATTGCCCAGATGAACATATCGGTATGTCCTCCAAAGGCGGAGATGTCGATGATACCTTTCTTGATCGTCTTGACGACATCACCGCCTGCGATGAAGGCGCCTCCCGCCTCGAAAATCGCTGCGATCGTGATCGCACCGCCCATCGTCAGGGCCTTGGAGCCGACAGCGGGGCCGACATTGTTTGCGACATCATTGGCCCCGATATTCATCGCCATATAGGCCCCGAAAAGGGCTGCAATAGCCAGGAAAGTGTTGTTGGGGATGTCTCCTGAGGTGGAGAAACTGTAGAGAAGTACCATCGCCATAAAGACAATGGCGATACCTATTTTGACAAAATCTCCCGCACTCGCTTTCTGTGCTTTCTTTTCCATCTTTTTCAGTGTGCTGATTTCCATATACTCATACCTTTCTTCTTTTGTTCATCCTGATTTTACTCTTTCTTCTCTTGTATAGTTGTTGTATTTTCTTCTCTTCTCTTCACTTGTTATTGTCTGTTACCAAAATGTAATAGCTTTTTGGTACTATTGCGCCAAATTTTATATTCAGTAGAGGATGATGTGACACCGTTCGCTCCATCCTACTCAGGGGAGGATGTATGCGCGGTAGACTCTTTAGAGATTTTTCACTTTTTTCTGCAACCCTTGCGTTTTTTCTGCTTGTCGGGATCTTCGCAGTTCTTTTTACTTATGCACAGGAGTCGCTGCACACCTTTGGTTTTGATTTTCTCTATACCGAGATCTGGGAACCGGGCGAAGATGACGAGGGCGGAATCTTTGGGGGTTATATCCCTATTCTGGGCACCTTGATGAGTACGCTTATCGCGATGATTCTGGCTACACCTATCGCGATGGGTATTGCTATCTTTTTGACAGAGATTGCTCATGCGAAGATCGTCAAACCTTTCTCCATCGCGATCGAGCTGCTTGCTGCGATCCCCAGTATCATCTACGGTATGTGGGGACTCTTCTACTTTGCGCCGATCGTGCAGTCACTCTTTGGCGGCAATGGCGTAGGCCTCCTGACTGCCGGTATCGTATTGGCGATTATGGTGATCCCCTTTATGGCAGCGATTACGCGTGACTCGATGAATACGACACCTGATGTGCTCAAGGAGTCTGCTTATGCGATCGGGGCAACCAAGTTTGAAGTGATCAAAGATGTCGTGATGCCCTACTCCAAAGGCGGGATCATCGGTTCGATCATCCTCTCACTGGGGCGTGCCCTGGGAGAGACGATGGCGGTAGCGTTCCTCATCGGTTCTGTGATGACGCTGCCAGGCAAGATCACAGATCCGACGACATCGATCCCGGTCTTGCTGGCAAATAACTTCGCAGAAGCCCAGGATCTTGAAATGTCGAGTATGTATTATCTCGCACTCATACTCTTCCTGGTCAGCTTCATCGTGATCGCTTTGGCCAAATTCTACTTTCTTGGTAGAAAAAAATATTGATAGGAGAATGATATGAATCGACTTTTTCTCAATAAAGTGGTGTTGCTGCTCTCCACTGTTTCGGCGCTGATCGGGATCGGGTTTCTCTTTTGGATCCTGATCACCCTGACCTATAAGGGTGTGGCGAGTATCCATCTCTCCACCTTTACCAACGACCTCGTCGAAGGTGGCATTCGCAACCTGATCGTCGGGCAGTTTACGATGGCGCTGATCGCGACAGCCGTTGCGGTGCCTCTGGGGGTTTTGGCGGGGATCTACCTCAGAGAGTATGGCGGCAACAGCAAGTTTGCTTCTGCGACACGGACACTCAGTGATGTGATGACCAGTGCGCCTTCGATCGTCATCGGCGTCTTTGTCTTCGCGCTGATGGTCGATCCTGTCGGCACATTCAACGGTTGGGCCGGTATCGTAGCACTGGCGATCATGATGCTTCCGATCATCATCGGTACGACAGACAACATGCTGGCACTGGTCCCGCAGGAACTCAGAGAGGCGGGGATCGCACTGGGCGGGAGCAAACACAAGATTATCCTTCAGATCGTGCTCAAGGCAGCCAAGGTTGGAGTCACGACGGGTATCCTTCTTTCATTTGCCCGGATCATCGGGGAGACGGCACCGCTGCTTTTTACCTCGGCCAACAACCAATTCTTTACGATGGATCTCAATGGGCAGTTTCCCTCATTGACTGTCAGTATCTATAATTTGGCAACTTATCCCGATGCAGAGAGCAGGGAGCTGGCGTGGGCAGCGTCTTTTATTTTGACGATGATCGTACTGTTGATAAATCTTGCGGGTCGATATCTCACCCGAAACAAACATTAAGGAAAAGTGAATGGCAAAGAACGAATTGAAAAAAGTGATGGAGGTCAAGAATCTTTTCTTTACCTATCCGGGCGCACCTGAGCCTACGCTGAAAGACAATAATCTCTCTATCTACGAGAACAAAATCACAGCACTGATCGGGCCGAGCGGATGCGGCAAGTCAACACTGCTTCGGGCAATGAACCGTATCCACGATCTCTATCCGGGATTTAAGTATGAAGGAGAGATCAATCTTTTCAGCCGCCAGTCAGAGAAGATGGAGAACATACTTGAGCTTCGCAAAGAGAATGAGTTGATCGGATTGAGACAGCGTATCGGGATGATCTTTCAAAAGCCGACACCTTTCCCGATGAGCATCTATGATAATGTCGCCTACGGACTGAGGCTTCAGGGGATCAAAAACAAAGGTGAACTTGACGGTATGGTAGAAGAGGCACTCAAGGGTGCCGCGATTTGGAAAGAGGCAAAAGATCGCCTCAAAGAGAGTGCGATGGGAATGAGCGGTGGTCAGCAGCAGAGGCTCTGTATCGCCAGGTCAGTCGCGCTCAAGCCTGAGATCCTGCTCTTTGATGAGCCGACATCAGCACTCGATCCTATCTCTACCGGAGCGATAGAAGAGCTTATCAGCGAACTGAAAAAAGAGATCACGATCGCGATCGTGACGCACAATATGCAGCAGGCAAGCCGATTGAGTGACTATACGACCTTTATGTATCTAGGGGATATTGTCGAGTTTGGTGAGACAGAAAAGATCTTCTTGAATCCCGAAGAGAAGCTGACGGAAGACTATATTACCGGACGCTTTGGGTAGACCATAGCGACAAACCAAAAAACCAATACCCAGGAGTAAATATGCTAGTCGAAAATAGAGAGAAGATCAAGGAAGTCAGAGAAAAAACTGTAGAAATATTGGAAAATCTTCAGATATCCCAAAAGCTCGTACTGCAGGCACTCGAAGAGTGCGACGAGAAGAGTTATGCCCAAGCCAAGGCACCCCTCAAAGGGATCGCGCAGAAAGTTGACGAAATCGATCAGTTGGTGATCGTCATCCTGGCACGCTATGCGCCCGAAGCGAGAGACCTCAGAGAGATGGTCGCCTTCCTCAAGATCACAGACTCTCTATTGCGTATCGCAACCAATGAAAAAAACTATATCAAAAATATGGAGATTTGCAATCCTGAGACGGCAGCCGAGGTCAAAGAGGTCATCGACACTTCTCTCTCGATCAATAAATGCACGATCAAGGCACTCAAATACACGATAGAGATGATCGATGAAACCCAGGATAGAGAGAGGCTCAAGGAGCTTGCCAACAAGATCATGGTCGAAGCGAGCAAGACGGATGATGTCTACAGCATGATCGAAAAAGATCTGCTTCAGAAGATGAATAAAGATCACATACTCAGAGAAGAGTATATCAATCTGATGAAATATATCCGAAAAAACCTCAAAATCATTGGCCGTCTCGAAGATATCGCCGAGCGTGTGATCTTTGCAAGGATCGGCGAAGCCGTATCGGCGCAGAGATAGATAGAGAGAAAATCACGGCCATAAACCAAAGATAGCTGCCAGAGGCCCCCTGTGCCGGAAGCAGCCCCCATGATTGCCCTTTGGGGTGCTGCATCGTGACCTGTTTTGACAGGTAGCCGCCGCTACCTCCAGTTTTTCCAACTGTTGATCAGCCCGTTTGTCGAAGCATCATGGCTTTTGACTTCGCTGATGCCCTCCAGCTCCGGTAAAATCTTCTTGGCCAGCTGTTTGCCCAGCTCTACGCCCCACTGATCGAAGCTGTAGATATTCCAGATGACTCCCTGTACAAAGATCTTGTGCTCATAGAGGGCGATCAGCTTGCCCAGGCTGTGCGGGGTGATCTTTTTGATCAGGAGTGAGTTGGTGGGGCGGTTGCCTTCGAAGACTTTGTGCGGGATCAGTTCGGAGACTTCGCTGAGGCTTTTGCCCGCAGCGATGAACTCCTCCTCTACCTGCTCACGTCTCTTCCCAAAAGCCAGTGCCTCCGTCTGCGCAAAAAAGTTGGAGAGGAGGATAGGGTGATGCTCTCCGATAGGGTTGAGCGACCGGGCAGGTGCGATGAAGTCACAGGGGATGAGCTTGGTGCCCTGGTGGATGAGCTGATAAAAAGCATGCTGTCCATTGGTGCCCGGTTCGCCCCAGATGATGGGGCCGGTCTGCCAGCTTACTGATTCGTTGCGTCGGCTGGTCGATTTGCCGTTAGACTCCATGTCGCCTTGCTGGAGATAGGCAGAAAATCGGTGCAGGTACTGGTCATAGGGGAGAACAGCCATACTCTGGGCACCATAGAAATTGTTGTACCAGATACCCAGCAGTGCCATGATGACAGGCAGATTGTCAGCATAAGGGGTGTTGCGGAAATGCTCATCCATCTCGTGCGCCCCTTCGAGCAGTTCGATAAAGTGGCCATAACCGATGGTCAGGGCGATAGAGAGACCGATCGCCGACCAGAGGGAGTAGCGTCCGCCGACCCAGTCCCAGAAGGGAAACATTTGATCGGTATGGATACCGAAAGCTTGAACGGCTTGGGCATTGGTGGACATCGCGACGAAGTGCTTTGCGATGGCGGATTCATCTTTGGCTGCATCCATAAACCAGCTTCGGGCAGTGTGGGCATTGGTCATCGTCTCCTGCGTCGTGAAGGTTTTGGAGGCGACCAGGAAGAGTGTCGTCTCAGGATCGAGTGTTTTGAGCGTCTCGGCGATATGGGTACCGTCGACATTGGAGACGAAGTGGGCTTGGATATCGGGGAGTTTGTAGTAGCCCAGTGCCTCGGTCACCATCACGGGCCCCAGGTCAGAGCCGCCGATGCCGATATTGACGATATCTGTGATTTTTTTGCCGGTATAGCCTTTCCAGATGCCGCTGTGGACTTTGGTGCAGAAGGCTTCCATCTGGTCGAGTACAGCGTTGATCTCAGGCATCACATCGTCGCCGTCCACTTCGATAGGCCGGTTGCTGCGGTTACGCAGGGCGATGTGCAGCACGGCACGCTCTTCGGTGCGGTTGATCGCTTCACCGACGAACATTGCTTCGATCGCATCCTTGAGCTCCATCTCTTCTGCCAGCCTTAACAGTGAGCCGAAGATCTTCTCATCGATGCGGTTTTTGGAGAAGTCCAGCAGGAGATCATCCCCCTGCTGTCTGGAAAAAATGTCAAAACGTTTCGGGTTGTTGGCAAACCAGTCACGCAGATGGGTCTCTTTGGTCTCCCGGTAAAGTTTCTCCAGATCTCCCCACGCTTTTGTCGAAGTGGGGTCGATATTTTTCATCATTATGAGTCCTTATTTTTAAAAGTATTTTACTATTATACCCCCATGGATAAACAAAAAGATTAAACCCGGCTGACTGTTACTAATTTGTGATAAAATGATAGGATAACGAGGCAAATAGCAACGATCTATTGACTGCAAAAGTCAACTTCTCTCTAAGGCAGTATGATGAATGAACTTGAAATCGAGCGAAAATTTCTGTTGAGTCCCTGTTCGATGAAGCGTTTTCTCAAAAAGAACGCGATCGATCCGACTCCCGTAGCGATCGAGCAGTTTTATCTGCTCAGTACCGCAGCGAGTACCGAGCGCTACCGGCGCAAAGGCGAGCACTATATCCATACGCTGAAGCGCGGTGGCGGTCTGGTGCGTGAAGAGCATGAAGAGGAGGTGAGCGCAGAGGAGTACCGGCGCAAAAAAAGTGCAAACAGCGGAGGTGTGATCGAAAAGATCCGCTATCGCTTTGATGTGGAGGAGCGAATCTTTGAGCTTGATGCATTCAGGGGCGTACTGAAGGGGCTGAATGTGCTGGAGGTGGAGTTTGGCAGCGAAGAGGAGGCCCGAAGCTTTGAATTGCCGGCTTATTTCCAAAAGATTCTGATCTCTGAAGTGACGGAAAATCCTGCCTTTACCAATGGTGCAATTTCGCGATCGATGCGTATCCCGACGATCGAAACAGACCTTGAGGAGATGCTCCGTACTGTCGAGAAAAAAGATGATTTTCTCCAGGCATCACTAAAGGTCGACCTTACTGCCTATGAAAGCAGGGCCCATGCGCTCAAGATCCTGATCTTTTCGCTGGCCAAAAGCGTCGAAGCCAACGCGGAAGCGATACGGGGCGGAGACAAAGCACCCCAGAGGCTCCATCAGCTGCGTGTTGCGATGCGTAAAATCCGGGCGATACTCTCCCAGCTTGGCTTCCTCTTTGATGAGGAGTGGCTGCAAACGCACAAAACACGGCTCTCCGAACTGATGGCACAGACAGGACCCAAGCGTGATGTTGACGTCTATCTTCTGGAGATCAAACACTACAAAACGATGATCGAACCCCGCCATCATAAAGGGATTGGGCATCTGGAGGCTTATCTGCTCACACTCCAGGAAAAACTCGAGAGAGATCTCGTCGCGTCTCTTGGGGGCGATGCATTCCGAGAGGAGCTGGAGGCACTCTTTGATTTCAGTCGAGATCCTTCGCTCGCCCGATTGCGCGATCCTCTGGATGGACCCATACTTTTGTCTATCAAGCCATCACTGAGAAAGATTGATCACAAGGTACGCAAAAATGCCGCCAAACTCGATACAGACTCTGATGCCCAGGCCTACCATGCTGTGCGCATCAAAGTCAAAAAGCTGCGCTATATGATGGAGTTTTTCGCGTCACTTTTTGAGAGGGAGGCGTATACAGAGATGCTGAAGCAGCTCAAAACGATCCAGACTATCCTGGGAGAACATCAGGATCT
>JANTGA010000066.1 GCA_024763175.1 Sulfurovum sp. | reverse complement strand
ATGTCGATGGCGAGTGGGATAAGCTGAGAAACAAATACAAATCCCTGATCCCCAAGCAGTAGAGTTTTTCGGTGGAAAAAATAGTTATTGCAACCAGGGCAAGTCAGCTGGCACTCTGGCAAGCGTATCATATCAAGGCACGAATCGAAGAGACTTTTCCGGGCATTGATGTAGCGCTCAATGAGATCACCAGTCGCGGAGACAAGATCCTCGACAAGCCGCTGGCACTTGTCGGAGGCAAGGGGCACTTCACCAAAGAGCTGGAAGATGAGATGCTCGCGGGAAATGCCGATCTGGCGGTGCATTCACTCAAGGATGTCCCGACCTATATCCCCGAAGGTTTGGAGCTTGCAGCGATCACAGAGCGGCAGGATCAGAGTGATGTTTTTCTCTCGCATCGTTATGAAAATCTGGATGCCTTGCCTCATGGCGCCGTCGTGGGAACGACGAGCCTGAGAAGAAGAATGCAACTTTTGAGAAAACGTCCGGACCTGAGAGTGAGAGATCTGAGAGGCAACGTCAATACACGTCTGAGAAAACTCGCAGAGGGCCAGTATGATGCGATCATCCTTGCTTATATCGGTCTGGTGCGTCTGGATCTGCTCAAGGATATTCCCTTCGTCGAAAAGCTCTCCTTCATGATCCCCCCAATGGGCCAGGCGGCACTGGGTATCGAGATCGTCAGTGACAACGACTTCATCAGAGAGATTGCACTGAGTTTGAATGACGAGTATAGTTTCCTGGCTGCCAAACTGGAGAGAGACTTCGTCTTGGCTATCGGAGCGGGCTGTTCTGCTCCCGTCGCCGTCAATGCAGTCATAGAGGACGATACGGTCACGATGAAAGCAATGCTGGGATATCCAGACGGTACACATATCGTGCAGAAAGTACAGATCGCGCCGATAGCATCTTCAGCAGAGCTTGGCAATGAACTGGCCAAAGCAATGATCGCGGAAGGCGCCCTGGAGATACTCTCCAGAGCCGAAGAGATCGCCTTCAAGGATGAGATGCCCGAGAGGATATAGCAGCAGCTGTGCTCCTCTGCTATGCCTCGAGATCAAATACTTCCGAAAAAGAGAAATCAAAATGACATCCATCAATCCTGAATAGATAGGATTGCTCTTTGAACTCACCTTCCAGCCTATATTTTCCATTTTCCAATCGGTAAACTTCGGCAAACATTCCGGCGGGGTCTACCAAACTATAATAGGCAACACCCTGTTCCTGATAGAGCAGGAATTTGAGCTGTCTATCCTTTTTTTTGGTGGAGGGCGAGAGCACTTCAAAGATGATATGGGGTGTTTTGGTCAAAAAAGGGCCACGCCCCGGCAAATCACACACTACCAGAGAGTCGGGACGCACCACTGTCTCAACGTCCACTTTCCAGTCTACCTCCAGTAGTGCTTTACAATTCCTGCAAGTTTTGAGTCCTGATTTCAGTGCTATCCCAATATTGAGATTGATCTCCTGATGGGTAATGGTAGGAGCCGGTGACATCGCATACGGAACTCCCTGTATCAGCTCCCAGTCACCTTCCCAGGCACTATAATCACTGTAGGTATAATTTGGTAAATATTCATCTTTGTATGCCAGCATTATGGACCCTTTTATCTACTTTTCTCCTCTATTCTAACATATTTATCAAAAAGCACCAAACAGGCTTAGCTCAATAGAGGATTTTTTTGGATAATATATAGTCCATAAATCCGCAGAAGGCAGCACCAGAATGAGCACTTCACGCTACGTTATCTATACGATTATCCTTTCTGCTTCTCTCTTCTTCTCGTCGGGATGCAATGATGAGAAGAGGAGTACAGTACCCAAAGCACCGCCATCACTGAACGTCGAGACAGTGACGGTCCAAAAAAAGAAATTTCCCATCTGGGTGCAATTTACCGGTATGACAAAGGCAGTCAGCGACCAGGAGATACGCGCCAGAGTCTCAGGACGGCTGGAGAAGCGTTTTTTTGAAGATGGTGCCTCTGTCAAAAAAGGCGACAAGCTCTTCCTGATCGAACAATCCCAGTATCAAAGCAATCTCGATGCAGCAAAATCCAGAAAACTCAAGGATGAGGCTGCCCTCTCTCTGGCAGGGGCAGATGTCAAGCGCTATATACCACTTGTCAAAGAAGGACTTGCTCCGCGTGCTACACTGGAGCAGTATGAAGCCAAGCGTGATGCACTGATCGCAGCGATCGCTGCGGATGAGGCTGCTATCCAAAATGCGCAGCGGGAGTTAAGCTACACAGTGATAACTGCGCCAATATCAGGACAGATCGGTACACGTTATGTCGATGTGGGCAACTTGGTAGGGTATGGTGAATCAACACTGCTTGCTTCTATCGTGCAGACAGATAAGATATATACATACTTTAGCCCATCCGAAGAGGAGGTGCAGAAGATTTACAAATTTAAATCACGAGAAACTCTCCCTGCCTTTATAGAGGTACGCGGACAGGGCAATGAGATCTTCAAGCGCAAACGCCTAGATGGAGTGGTGGACTTTACGAACAATACAGTTGACCCGCTCACATCTACCGTCTCTATGCGTGCAACCATAGACAATGAAAAGAAGTCAGTCTATCCAGGAACTTTTGTCTACATCAATGTATTTATTACAGACAAGCATAAATTTGTCATGATCCCTCCTCAAGCGATACTCGAAGATCAACTTGGTAAATTTGTCTATAGAGTAGATGCAAACGATACGGCTGTGCGGACGAGTGTCGAGCCGAGCTTCTCTACGCGATACTATACCAGCATCCACAAAGGGTTGAAGACAGGTGACAAGGTAGTGATATCTGGACTTGTCAAGATCAGAAATGGAAGCAAACTCAAACCTGTAGATGTGACGAAAACCAAAGGTATAGATGCCGTACTTAAAGAGCATGATCTTATACCAGAGGAGCCACAAGCGCAGAGCAAGCAGAGCAAAACAACAGAAGTTGTTGTGTCTCCAGAGCAAAACAGCACCAAGAGTGTCGAGGCACAAAAGTAGATGTTTTCTCTCACTTTTATCAAACGACCTATCTTTGCGATGGTCATATCGTTAATGATTATTGTCGGGGGTTTGACTTCTCTCTCTGTGCTGCCTATACAAGAATTTCCTGATGTGGTACCACCCACTGTTGTGGTATCCGCTAGTTATACAGGAGCTGATGCCGCTACTGTAGAGGACTCCGTCACTCGCCCACTCGAAGACAAACTCAATGGATTGCAAGGCTCTATCTATATGGACTCCTCTAGTTCATCCACAGGACAATCCAAAGTCACTGTATATTTTGAGCCAGGTTATGATCTCGATATTGCTGCTGTGGATGTACAAAACAAAGTTTCAGTAGCGACAGCATCTCTGCCTTCGGAAGTCAAGCAGTCAGGAGTCATCGTCGACAAACAGAGCCCTAGTGCTGTCTGTTTCGTGACTATCAGTGGTGATGATCGTTATGATGATGCCTTTTTGAGTAACTATATCAGTATCAATATACTCGATGAACTCAAGCGGATACCTGGTGTAGGAAAAGCTGAAATCATGGGTGAGAAGAAATACTCCATGCGTATATGGCTTGATCCTGACAAGATAAATGCCCTAGAGCTAACTCCCAATGATATCGTACAGACAATAAGTTCACAAAACAAACAAGCAGCCGTTGGAAAAATAGGTGCATCACCTACTTATAAAGATCAGCAAATTGAGTATATCCTCAGTGCCAAGGGGCGATTATCTCAAGTCAAAGAGTTTGGAGATATTGTCATCAAATACAAAGAGGATGGCTCACTTGTTTACCTCAGAGATGTAGCGAAAATAGAGTTAGGTTCAGAGAGTTATAATTGGAATGCTATCCTCAATGGCAAACCTACAGGGCTTGTAGGTATCTATCAGTTAGCAGGCAGTAATGCACTTGAGATCAGAAAAAAGGTTGGCGAAGTGATGGAGCGGGTCAAAGAGCGTTTCCCTGCTGGGCTGAGCTATGCTATCCCTTATGATACTACTGCCTATGTTGATGTTGCTATTGATAATGTCGTCACCAATCTCTTTATGGCGGTTTTGCTTGTTGTGGTTATCATCTATATCTTTTTGCAGTCATGGCGACCGACTATTATCGCAACGGTTGCTATACCTGTATCACTCATAGGTACTTTTGCTGCTATGTATGTAGCTCCAGGGTTTTCTATCAACTTCTTGACACTTTTTGGGCTGATACTCGCCATCGGTATCGTTGTCGATGATGTCATACTGGTGGTGGAGAATGTCGAAGTGATCATGTATAAAGAGCCTGATCTGCCTATACCGCAAGTGGTCAAAAAGGCGATGATACAGCTCATAGGTCCTATCATCTCGACGACACTTGTGTTAGTCGCTGTCTTTGTGCCTGTCTCTATGGTGCCAGGGATTACAGGGTCACTCTATCAACAGTTTGCTCTTACTATATCCTTTGCGGTTGTTATCTCTTCGCTCAATGCACTGACGCTCTCTCCGGCCATAGCGGCTATCATCATCAAACGCCGTGGTGCAGATGAGAAGAAGTTTGTAGGTTTTGTTCTCTTCGAGCGAGGATTTTCAAAGCTCACAGATATCTATACTAGCGTCATTCGATTGCTGGTGAAGATGCGCTATGTTGTTGTCATTCTTTTCGTGGGGATGTTGGCTTTGGTCTATTGGATGTTTACTACTACACCGACTGGATTTGTTCCCTCCGAAGATAAGGGAGCTTTCATGGTAGCTATCAATCTAAAACCGGGCAGCTCCATAGAACGCACGCAAGAGGTGCGAAAAGAGGTAGATAGTATCGTCAGGGCTATCCCTGGAATCAAAAGTGTCATCTCAGTAGATGGATATAATGTCATCACAGGTGCTTTGGATGGGAGTGCGGGCACAATGTTTGTGACACTTGAGCCTTGGGAACAAAGAGAGAGTCCAGAGCTTAGGATAGGGTATATTATCCGACAAGTATTTGCCAGGACAGCGCATATCGCTGATGCCAATGTGGCAGCCTTCAATATGCCAGGTATTACTGGACTAGGGAGTGTAGGAGGCTTTGACTTTAGACTCCAAGACTACCTCTCTGGGGATATGGATACCTTTATGTATTATGCCAAAGAGATGATCAAAGAGGCGAACAATGACCCTCGTATAGGCAAAGCCTTTACAACATTCAATCCAAACTATCCTGCCTACTCTATCGAAATAGATCGTAAAAAGACAAATGCTTTGGGTGTAGATATGGCGACGCTCTTTAGTACGATGCAGATATATCTAGGCTCTTTTTATGTCAACGATTTTGTGAAGTATGGCAAGGTATTCAAAGTTTTTGTCCAAGCAGACAAAAGATTTCGAAGTGAAAAAAAAGATATCAAAAAACTCTTTGTCAAAAGCAAACTCAACAAAATGGTACCACTCTCAGCACTCATACATATAAAAGAGCAGAGAGTGCCACAGAGTATCTCTCACTACAATCTCTATCGCTCTATACAGATAAACGGCTCTGCTGCAGCTGGGCATAGCTCGGGTGAAGCGATGCAAGCGATGGAAGAGATAGCCAAAAGCGTACTACCCAAAGAGTATGGATATGAGTGGTCAGGCATGTCATTTCAAGAGAAGATAGCAGGCAATGGTCAAGTGTTGGTCTTTTTCTTTGTCACTTTGGTAGTCTTTTTGGTATTGGCGGCACAGTATGAGTCTTGGATACTGCCTTTGATGATACTGCTCTCTGTGCCTATAGTGATGATCGGTGCGATAGGGGCATTGAAACTGGTAGGATTGCCACTCAATGTTTATGCACAGGTGGGACTCGTGCTACTCATCGCTCTTGCATCCAAGAATGCTATATTGATTGTAGAGTTTGCCAAAGAGCTGCGAGAATCTGGCAAGAGTATTATAGATTCGGGAATCCAGGCAGGAAAACTGCGCTTTAGGGCTATTATGATGACGATCCTCTCTTTTGTCTTTGGTACGGCACCGCTGGCTTTTGCTACAGGAGCCGGAGCTGTGACGCAGAGATCGATCGGCGTAGGGCTGCTTGGCGGAATGCTGGCAGCAACCGTCGTAAGTACGCTGTTGGTCCCGGTGCTCTATGTGCTGCTGGAGACGATGCGCGAAAAATTTGTCAGTGTCAAAGATGAAATTGCAAAACGGGAGATGGTGTAGATGAAGCGTTTGATATATTCTATGGGGATGGGATTGTTGCTGACAATCGTACCGCTCTTGGCAAAAAACCAGACCCTCACCATCGACAAAGCAATCGAAATCGCACTCAAGCACAGCCCGGATATCGATATCAGCCGCTTTGATTTCAAAGGAGCGGTAGCGCGCACCAAATTTCAAAAAGGATACTATCTTCCCCGCCTGGATCTGAGTGCAGTTGCAGGGGAAACGGGTATAGCATACAAGGAGCAGGAGGGTTTGAGCGGCAGCGTGCTGCTGGGCAGTCTCAGCGCTTCGCAGCTCCTCTATGACTTTGGCAAAACAAGCGGCAGAATCTCTGCGTCAGATGAGTCATCCAAAGCGTATCGCGCAACGATGAACCAAGTCATCTCTGAGAAGATTTTGAGTATCAAAATACGTTATTACGATGTCTTGAAGATCAAAAGCATAATCTGGGTCAACAAGAAAAATATCACGCTCCAGAAGGGTCAACTCCGTCGAGCCCGGCGCTACTATGAGAATGGGATCAAAACCATCATTGACGTCTCTGATGCCCAGGTGCGCTTGACACAGGCGAAGCTGGATTTGAGCAATTCAGAGTATGAACTCAAACTGCGCCGAGCCAAACTTGAAGAGGCAATGGGATATGTCCCCTATAATGGAAACTATGCACTCTATCGCAAAAAACTCGATCTTAGCAATGTCAGCAGCCATCTCACGCCGATCCGTACCCCTCTGGCACAGTTGGAAGGTTTTGCTTATGATCATCGTTTTGAGCTTCAGAGCTCCAGGCATCTTGTCCAGAGTGCACGCTCAATGGTCCAGAGTGAAAAGGGAGCTTATTTGCCTACTCTTTCACTCCAAGGAGACTATACAGTACAGCATGTGGGAGAGGAGTTTGCCGGCTTGACACCACAGAAGCAGTGGCAGGCCGGTGTGGGCATACAGTGGAATCTTTTTGCCGGCCAGCAGACCGATGCCAGTGTGCAGGAAGCCAAGATCAATCGTATGAAGGCATCCTCTCAGGTAACAGCGGTACGTCTCTTGATCAAGCGACAGGTGATCGAATCCCGCCTGGGTGTGATGCGCACCAAGGATTCTGTCATCCTCTCGGAGGGTATTGCTAAGGCCAGCGAGAAGAAATACGAACAGGCCAAGAAGCGATACGAAAATGATCTTTCTGATTATATTGAATTGCAGGAGGCACAGCAGGGTTACATTCGCTCCCTGAGTGAATTGGTGATTGCCTATTATGACTACTATATTGCTATTGCGCAACTTGATTATGCCGTGGGGAGATGATGTCCCTACTGCTCTTTGATTTTGCGAATACCCCAGCGAAATTTATCTTTGTAAAATCCTCTATCCAGTTCAGAAATGGTCACACCGTACGCCTTTCCTGAGCTTGAGTGGATAAATTTCCCCTTACCCAGATAGACACCGCTGTGGTTGATGTGTTTTCTGTTATAGGTGTCAAAGAAGAGAATATCCCCTCTTTTGATTTCGCTTCGTGTCAGCTTTTTCCCGCTTCGTGACTGCTCAAGAGAGGAGCGTGGTATCGTGATGCCGTTGGCTTTGAAGAGATAATAGACAAAACCGGAGCAGTCAAAATGGTCCGGCCCGGCCTGTGCGGGGGCGTAGCTGCTGCCCAGCTTGCTGATTGCCAGAGAGATGAGTTTCGCGGTGACACTCCTCTCTTCTCTGTCGGCTGGAGCACGCTTGTCCGCTTCTTGTGCTGCTGTGCTGCTTTTGTTTGCTTCTATGATCGTGATACGGCTGAGGTTTTGCTCCATGATCACCCTGCAGCGCGCATCATGGCTCAGTGTCAGGACCATCTTTCCCGGATCATCCTGTGTGACATCGATATGTACTTGACAGTCGATAGCGGCTTGCAGCGAAAAGGAGAAGAGTGCCAGGGAGAGAAGAGTTCTTTTCATTGATTTGATTCCTTTGAGGGGCGTAAAATGGATCTTTATGATATCCCATTAAGCGCTCTGGCCTTACATTTTGATAATGATAGGGGTTCCTGTGCGGACGCTGCTCCAGAGCCAGTCGAGATCCTTGTTGGTGACAGCGATACAACCATTGGTCCAGTCGTAGCGAAGTGTGTAGTTGTCGCCTTGTCCCTTTTTGTTCCAGTGGGGTTGCCCATGGATGGTGATATGGCTGCCGGGCTTGACACCCAGCTTGGCTGCGCGGGCACGATCTGCGCGGTTGGGGTAGGAGATATCGAAGGCACGGTACTTGACGCTGTGGCGTCGTCTGCCGGTGATTCGATAATTTCCTGCCGGTGTGCAGAAGTCACCCTGTTTTGTTTTGGGCCCCTTTGCCATATTTTTACCCAGAGAGACCGGCATTGTTTTGATGATTTTACCCTTTTTGTAGAGGTAAAGTTTGTGTTCTTTCTGCTTGACCACGATCTTGTCTGCCAACGTGTTGGCGCCCAATTTTACACTGGGTTGATAGTCAGAAGCAACATAATGTCCGCCGACCTTTCCTCTCGGCATCGAGCTCATGCAGCCGTTCAGCCAAAATGCCAGAGAAGCAACGATCGTCAGAGGCAGTGCTTTTTGATAGTTCATGTTATTCCTATATCTTGTTTTATTTGAAAACCTTCTCCTGAACAATGGAGGCATAGTCTTCCGATTCCTCTTTGTGCAAGAAGCTATAAAAATCTAATTGTAGCATGGATTGGTTTGAGGGTATGCATCATTGAACTCGGATTATGAAAGCATAGCATAGAGCCCCACTTTCTCGCAATTGGGTTGATATTGGTCCATAGTTGTGCTACACTTCACTATGCAGAACCTTTCACTATGGATAGAGGCCTTTTCAGGTCTCGGACTATTTCTTTTTGGGATGATCTATCTCGAATCGAAGATCAAAGCAAGTGCTGGAACCTCCTTCCGACGGTTGATCCGCAATGCGACTGATACTCATTTCAAGAGTCTTCTTGCCGGCTTGTCGGCTACAGCACTTTTCCAGAGTTCTTCGGTCGTGACACTGATGGCACTCTCCCTGATTGGTGCGCAGATGATGGGACTGGAGAGTGCTATTGCGATGATCTTCGGCTCCAATATGGGTACGACTGTGACAGCATGGATCATCGGACTGGTAGGCTTCAAGATGGATATCGTCCTCCTCTCCTATCTCTTTATCGGGATCGGAGGACTGGGGAGTGTCTTGACAGATCAGGGTGGCCGCTGGCAGAACTGGTTTGGTGCGATGGTTGGTTTCGGGTTGATTTTTCTAGGTCTGGAGGGGATGAAAGAGAGCTTTGAGACGATTTCCAAAAGTTTCGATATCGCCGCCTATCATTTCAGCAACCCTTACTGGTATGCGCTGGTAGGATTTGCGCTGACAGCAGTCATCCAGTCGAGTTCCGCTTCGATCGCTATCGTACAGAGTGCTTTGTATACGTCCATCATCGGTTTCGATGATGCCGCTGCTTTTGTCATCGGTGCCAATATCGGAACGACGGTCACGGCAGCGCTGGGCGCTATCGGAGGCATCCCGGACAAAAAGCGGACGGCCCTGGCACATCTTTTTTTCAACTTTTCGACAGGAGTGCTGGCGTTGCTCCTCATGAAACCGTTGATTTCTCTAGTCGTGCTCATCATGCCTGAGACAGACAGTGTCATACAGATCGCACTTTTTCATACGATATTTAACCTGCTTGGTGTGATCGTCTGGTTTCCCTTTATCAAGCCGCTGGCAGAGTGGCTCCAGTATTTTTTCAGGCGTGAAGCAGTACACACTACACTCTATCTCCATAGTGTTTCGACTGATGTTCCAGATGTAGCACTCGAAGCACTGCACAAAGAGGTAGACCATCTTTGCGAAGAGGTACTTCGCTTTGCACTGCTTGCGATCAATATACCACCGCCCAAGGCACTCAAAGACCATGCTCCTGCCGATAAACTGCTCGACTACTATCATGAGAATATGGAGCTTTCCTACGAAAAGCTTTATGACCCCATACGGCTTCTGGAGGGTGAAATCTATCGTTATGTGACACAAGCGACACTTGGCGGCAGCGATGAAGCTTTCTTGGAAAAACTCAATGATGTCGTTCGTCAGACTTCCTATCTCGCGACAGC
>JANTGA010000065.1 GCA_024763175.1 Sulfurovum sp. | reverse complement strand
CAAACAAACAAAAATGGCTATAGAGTTTCTTGTACATACACTGGATAAAGAGAAAGAGAAAGAGAAAAAACGATTTAGGAGAAATTTTTTAGAATTCATTTCCAAAAAAGAAGACTTTCATCTTATGGAATGCAGAATATGACTCATTCCCCGGCTCTTGAGTGAATAGGCGGGGTTTCTCTTTATAAGCTGATACAAGAGAGCAGCGGAGACTCTCACTCTATACACCCTATCTGCTCCTCCCAGAACGATTCAAACGACAATGAGATATCCCTCTCTTTCATCATCGCATGTGCATACCGCCCCATTGATCTGCAAAGCCCGTCACTGCTCAGAAGCAAAAAAAGTGACCGCATCCACTGCAGATGGTCTATCGGAAGTACGAAGCCGCTTTTTTGGTCAGTCACTATATTTTTCGGCCCACCTGCGTCACTGCATATCACAGGCAGGCCGGATGCCTGTGCCTCCATCACCGTCTGACCCAGCGTATCGGTCAGAGAAGGAAACAGAAACAGTTGGCTGGAAGCATAGAGCGTAGAGAGTTCAATCCCTTTTTTGTATCCCAGAAGTACAATGTCATCCCTCAACCAGGCATCCCTCTGCTCCAGAAAATCCCCCTCACCGACAGCGACCAGCTGAGCATCGATATTCTGGCCCAAGCCTCTCCTGAACGAGCGCCACAGATCTACAAGAAAAGGGAAGTTCTTTTCGACACTCAACCTGCCGACATACAGGACTTTCGCGCTGGACTCTCTCACCTCTTTATATTGATGCCATACGGAATCATCTTCAAATGACGGACTGAAGCTGGAAAGTTTTGTGCCGTACGGGATCGTCCTGATACGCTCCCTCTCTATTCCGATATCTCTTTGCAGTACATTCGCATAGGCATCCGATCGGGAAAATACAACTGCAAAATCTCTATAGAACCTGCGCATCAGTGCTGTTGTCGCCTTTTCAAACAGTCTGAGTCCGGTATTGCTGTACATGTATGCAGGGAAGTTGGTATGGTAGGTTCCCGAGATGATTTTTTTGTGCCTCTTGGCCCATATATATCCGGCAATCCCTATAGGGCCCGGTACTGATATGTGTACAATATCTGGATCTTTCTCGCGCAAAAATGCATAGGTTTTCGATATATCAGGGAAAACCAGATCGAGCTCCTGGTAAAAAGGCATCCTGATATAAAATTTTGGTGGCAGCACGCTGATATTGTGCTGTTTCCTGCAGCGATTTTTTCTGCTGTTTGTAATGATATAGAGATTTTTTTTCTTTTTTGCCGCTTCTGATGCCATATCCTGCAGAAACCTGGAGACGCCATTGGCGTCACACAATGTATCCGTCACAACGACAATAGTAAACGCTTTGCAATCTGTAGATGACATCTGCAATTATTGTACAAAAAGGTAACAAACTGACAACCCGAATCTCGAAATAGAATTTTTACCATACAGATAAACTACTTACATAACATAGTATCATAAATATGGATATATGAGCAGTTAACTCCCATCCCATAGGAGTATTTTTTGGAGAAAATGAAGTAAAAGGATGGGAAATTAAGTAGTAATTATTATTGTTGGCATCACCCGCCCCTAAGCTTTCTAAGCTTTAAGATTGCAAGTTAAAAAGATCCGATTTCATATATTCGCAGAAGTGGACTATTGTCCGTCCTGCAACTATATGGTTTTGTCTCTATTAAAACTTGACGATCACATCCAATTGTACACGCTCATAGTTTGGCTCACCTACATAATCATTCTTTGCCTTACTTTCATAAAGTTTATCGAAGAAGAAGTTACCAGCTATATATAGGTTTTTACCCATTTTATATTTTGCTCTAATTGCATATCCACTAGCAGCTGTACCACCGCCGAAGTTATCTGAGTCAGAATATGCAGCATATGTTGCATCAGCTTCAAGATCTGTATATGAACATTTTATTTGCCAATCACCAACATGTTTGGCTTTGCCTAATTGAAATGCTACATCATACCCAAAGTTTTTGTCGTCTGCACCAAAGTTATATACAACTCCTGCAGCAACTTTAAGTGGCATACCAAATACACCTTTAAATTGTAGTTCACCAAATCCTTCTACCATATGATAATCATTTACATACAAACCATTTGCATCCAAGGTGTTGCCTTTGCTTTTGCCAAAAAGCGGTATATTTCCCTTTAATCCATCATAAATATAGACACCAGTACCCAAATGAAGTTTTGCGAAATCCAAGTTCGTTTTATGTACATATTGTGCGATGAAGAGGTTAACATCCTTTGCATCATTTGAAGCTGCTTCTTCCAAAGTGGGCTGATTTATACCTGCAGTGATGATCTTTGTATCGTCTTTGTACTGGTAATTTACCCCGTTTAGTGAAACATCGTTATCCCAAACAAGTTGTGATTTAATAGGTCTGTACATCATATATTCCATTCTACCTACTTTGTAAGTAGAGTTACCAGACTTATACTTAAGACCTAAAATATTGAATCGAAGTGACTCCCAAAAGTAGTCACTCAAAGCCTGATCATCATGGAATGTTTGGTTTCCTGAAGTTGGGTTCGCAAAACCACTTCTCATACCGACTTTGAATTGAAGACCTTCTATTAGATCAACCGCTGCTCCTAGTCTTAAACGGTATCTGTTTCTATACTTATTATCAGCGTCATCTCTTTCGATACTCTCATATCTTAATCTCAAGTCACCTTTGAAATGAACTATATCTAAGGCGCTTTCTGTAGCTGCCGACATTGTGTTGTTCGTCTCTGCTATTCGTTGATGTGGTGTTCTGATGTCCGCAGCAGCCATTGACACTGTCGCCATTGCGGCCATTGATAATACAATTTTTTTCATTGTGTTTCTTCCTTGTTTTTTGATGTCGGAAGTATAAAAGAAAAAGATTACAAACCGATAACAGACTTCATGGAGACGCTGAAAGTATTAGACTTGTTGCGAGATGATTGCGAACATTCAAAGAGAAGCAATAAGGAAAGTCAGACGGGTCGTTTTGTTTTGGGAGACGCCTCACCCTTCTCCATAGGCAGAGAATTTTCCACCTTTTTCCGTCAAAAACTCCTGCATTTTTTTCTGCCCGAGTTTGCGTGCATAGTCTTTGGCACTCATGCCTGAGCGGTCTATCGCATTGATATCTGCGCCGTGCTGGAGCAGCAGTTCTGCTGTTTTGGTATCGCTAAAACAGGATGCCAGCATCAGAGGTGTGATGCCGCTTTTACGGCTGCTGTCGTTGATATCCAGCCCCTTATCCAGACAGAGCTCGATCACGTCATGCCGCTTGAACTTGATCGCTGTGTCGAGTGCAGAGATACCGTTCTCGTCGCATGCTGTGATATCGACACCGTACTCCAAGAGAAGCACTATCGCTTCCAGGCTGGCATATGTACGGATCGCATAGAAGAGGATGCCGATCTCGTCGGGCTCATCGAGCTCATACTCTTCGCCGATGATCACAGGCCGGGAAAGATCGATCCCCTCCTCCAGCAATGCACGCATCTTGACCAAATTGTCTCGCTCTATCGCTTCAAGCAGTGCTTCCAAAACCTATCCTCCAAACGGATTCATTCCGCCCATCATCTCCATCGCCTGAGACTTTTTATTTTCTTCGACCATCTTGACAATATCATTCATTGCAGAGATCAGAAGTATCTGCAGTGACTCTTTGTCATCCATCAGGGAGTCATCGATCAGCAGATCGACCACTTCGCCCATGCCGTTGGCTGTCAGCTCGATCAATCCACCGCCTGCTTTGGCAGTGAACTGTACATTTTTGGATTGCTCCTGAGCCTTTTTGGCTTTCTCTTGCACCTGCTCGAGCATCTTTCCCATGTCACCCAGGTTTAAACCCTCAAACATTGTAGACTCCTTTCACTATTCCAAGCCCTCAAAAGCTTGAGCGATCGAGTTGTCATCGTTGAGGATCACGACTTTGGGCTGATATTTGTCTGCCTCTTCTTCGCTCATGGAAGCATAGGCGATGACGATGATCTTGTCACCGATGTGCACCTTGCGTGCTGCAGCACCGTTGAGGCACATCTCTTTTTTGCCTCGCTCCCCGGGGATGATATAGGTCGAAAAGCGTTCACCATTGTTGACATTGACGATATCGATCTTCTGCCCCACTCTCATAGCGGCTGCATCCATCAGATCTCTGTCGATCGTAATGGAACCTACATAATTGAGGTTTGCATCCGTTACAGTCGCACGGTGTATTTTGCTGTAAAGCATCGTAATGGTCATACTACTTTTTCTCCTCTCTTTTATTCATCCAATTATACCACAAAATAGTGATGGGGGTAAAGGACTAGAGCCTATCGTGCCATTTCGGAAGGTGCGACAGGCTCACCCCATACCTCTTCGGGGATCACATATTCATTGACCACATTGCCGCCGATAATATGTTCATCTACAATCCTGTCGATCTTCTCTTTGGTCAGCTCTACATACATAGTGTGTCCAGGCTCTACGAGCATCACTGGTCCCTGCTGACAGCGGTTGAGACAGCTTGTCTGGATAGGCTGTACTGTTCCGATAATACCCTTTTGCATCAAGCTTTGTGCGAGATGCTGAAAAAGTGCCTGAGACTCTGGATCATTCTGACTGACACAACTCGGCTTGGGCATTCCCGGAGGTGCAGACTGCTGACATTTGAAGATATAAAAAGCGGGTTGAGGTACGCCATTGATCATGATATAATCCTTGTAATAATTTAATTAAGAGTAAAATACTCTTATTTATGAAATCATAGCAAAATAACCTCAGTTCAAGCTTTATTTTTTTATTTAGTTTTTGGTACTTTGGCGATATCTCGTCACCGCTGAACGCGCTTCATGGTTCTCAAAAGCGTGCAGCACTGCTTGACAAAAGTCAACATTAACCAGGAACAAATAGACTATAATATGCCAAGTTATTAGAGGAGTTTACAGGACGCCTGCCTCTCATTGGCTGAATCAATGATGATCTTCCTGCAGCAGCACAATAGACTTGTTGCAGAATAAGTCTAATATAAAAAAGGAGTAGATGTTCTATGCAATGTGCGACAATAGACTCCCTTCGGAAGTCAAAAACGAGACACTGGAGAAGATGAAGGAGATCCCACTGTGAAAAAAATCTATCTCGACGCCAGAGAGTTGGAGCACCCCAAACCCTTGGAAAAGGCGATCGTTGCCCTGAGAGAATTGGGGGACGGTGACTACTTTTATATGCTCCACCGCAAAAATCCCATCCCACTGATCAGCTTGGCAGAGGAGCAAAGCTTTCAATCCCTCAGCTACAAAGAGAGTGAAGGAGTCTGGCATATTCTGATCAGTAAAAACAGAGTGCTTGATCTGAATGAACTCGTAGAGAAGTCCCTCTCCTGAGCTAGAGGAGTCAAAATGTTTCAACAAAACGGCCTCTCTCGATCAGGCGACCCCGATCACGGTTGTCTTCAGGTTTTTCTTTGTGGCATCGCTCTTCGGTATGCTTGCCGGTCTATTGATACTCTTCTACCAAAATGATATCTTCGATGCATCCTCTGTCGCTGCTGCCACTCTGACATATACGCTGACACTCGGCGTGATGGCCTCCTTCATGCTGGGGGCTCTTTGGCTGGATCACTCTGCTGATCATCTCTGTCTCCTTCCAAGTTATCGAAATGTTCTACGTAACGCCGCCCCATCCCAAGCCGATCACCAGGTATTTGACGATCACAATTCTGCTTTTGCTCCTGGCCAAAACAACGCTGCCGCTTCTTTTGCTCTGAGTATTGTTTTTGCGATGCTCCACAAGATCGTCCCTTTTCTTACCTGGTTTCATCTCAATGCCCAAGGCTATTTCACAGCCCCGATGATGCACGAAGTGATCCATCCCAAAACAGCCAAGAAACGCTTCTGGATTCATCTGGCTGCAATAGCGACATTGATACTATCGCTGCTTGTGGAGCAAGTGATCTTTGTCTCAGGGGCCTTGACGATCCTCTCCTTCGGATGGGTCGCCTGGCAAATCACTCACGCGCATCTACTCTATCGGAAGACCGAAGCAACGGGGGAGAAATTTGATATGGGGAATATGGGGTCGTAGCACACAACCCAATTATGACTTATTTCATTTGGTCTTATTTAGCCTCGTTCTCTATCTTTAAATCATATTTCAATAATGGCCGAAGCCCAAAAAGCAGATGATTTGAAACTTGATACTAAAAGTCTGTTTTTATAGATGTTGATTAGGGGACATTGCTTTTGTGAGCAACGCGAATGAAAGCTGCCTGATTTGATGCAGGCAGCTTAATCATTGAAAAAAGGAGAAAATCTTTTGAAAATTATAAGAATTTTAGGGAAATTTAAGGTGGCGACTGGCCCCTTTAGCCCTTAATCTGTGCCATGGAAAATTCCGGTGAATTTTGGTGCCATAAAACCTGGGTGTAGTCTTTGGTTTTGAAAAGTTTGGCTTTTTGATTTTATAGGGGATGCAATTCATCTTTATAAAACTATAAGAAAAACATATTACCTTATGAATTAACAAATAATTAGCTATGGCTTGAGTACAATTTCGATTTGCTATACTTGTCCCACCAAAGGCTCTTTATGAAAATAAAACAAATTATTTTTGAATATACCAAACAGATCATCAACGAGGATCGTAAAAATATATTTCATCTACTCTACTATTCTATAATTGATGCGATACTGGTACTCTCTATACCATTGGCCTCGACGATAGTGATCAATAGTGCATTAGCTCATGCTTCACTCTCTATTGTAGTTTTGGGCTTTATTGTCTTGATAGTATTTATCTTTGTTACCATATTACAGCTTCTAAAAGAGTATATTGTAGAGAAATTTCAACAAAAAGTCTTTGTCAAGTCAGGCATCGAGATAGCGACTAAAGCTCTCAAACTTGATCGTGATGATGCTGCTAACAGTGCCAAGCATAGCAAGCTTATGAACTACTTTTTTGATATCACCGCAATTCAGAAGTTTTTTCCTATACTGCTACTAGATGGTATGGGTCTTATAGTCAAAATAGCAGTGAGCTTGGTGCTGCTTTTTGCTTTTGACCCCATACTTTTTGGGGTGGGGGCACTCTTTTTTACGCTCTATGTGATTATACTGCTTCTTCTTGGATACAATGCTGCTGGATATGCACTGAGTCGCTCTGATGCCAAGCACACTACTATCTACTTCTTGCAACATATTCGCCAAAACAAAGGAAGTCATGAAGAGATAATGCGTAGATTTGATGAACAATTAAGTAATTATGTTCAAACAAGACAGAGACTCTTCAGGGTCATCATAAGGCAGCTTGGGTTTACCTATTTTGCAGAGGGGTTTATCTTTACGATGTTTTTGGTGGTGGGTGGCTATTTGGTTATTGAGGGCAAGCTTCCGTTAGGAGAGTTTGTTGCTGCTGAGATTGTGGTCACTTCTATTACTTACGCACTCAAAGGCTTTGCAAAACAGCTTGATTATATCTATGATACTCTCGAGGGGATATACAAGGTCAACAAACTCTCCAATGGACTAGAGGAGCATCTCTATGGATAAGTTTCACTTTAATGCTCTAAATCTAGTCGAGACAGATGCTTTTGTGGGTCGTATTGGGCGGTTTAGCTTTTTGATTATCCTTTTTTTGGTGGCTATTCTCTTTTTGCCGTGGAGACAGACTGTGCAGGGCGAAGGCTCACTCATCGCCTATGACCCCACCCAAAGAGCACAATTCATCTCAGCCCCTATTGATGGATTTATAGAGGATTTTTATGTCAGTGAGAATCAGCATATCTCTAAAGATCAGAAGCTTTTCAATATGGTAGACCCAGACAAAGAGTATGGCTCCAGAGTCCATAAGATACGAGAGGATTTTGAAAAACAACAGCAAAATGTGACCAATGAGATTGAGCTTCTCAAACAACGAAAAGCAAGCCTGCAGACCCAAAAGAAGATACGAAGTGAACTCTATGACAAAAACTACCTCCAGGCCAAAGAAAAACTCAAAAACCTCAAAATCAAAATGCAAGCTAAACTCAAGAGCTACGAAGTAGCCCAAAAAAGCTATAATCGGATCAAAAAGCTCACTATCCAAAAGATAGAGTCCCAAAAGAGCTATGAACAAAGCGAAAATCTCTACATCGCAGCCAAAAGTGAATATGAAAAAGTGGATATAGAAATAGGTGTACAAAAACGCCAACTCTCCATCATCACCCAAGAGAAAGAACAATTCATCGAAGAGATACAAAATAAGATAAGAGCTATGCAAAATAGCATCCTCTCCTCTCAAACCAGACTCAATATCCTCAAACGAGACTACGAAAAACACCTCACACAAATAGCTCGCTATGAGAACTCTGCTGTACTCTCTCAAAAAGATGGTATAGTGATGCGAATCTTGAAAAATGATAAAAATACCTACATCAAAAAAGGAGAGTCTATCATTCAGTTCGCTCCAGATGTGACACAAAGGTCACTACTGTTGAAAGTATCTGATTTTAATATGCCACTTATCAAAGAGGGTTTAAAGGTGCGAATCAGATTTCACGGATGGCCAGTACTCCATATCCCAGGGTGGCCGATGATACGGTTTGGTACTTTTGGAGGCATCATCAAAAAGGTAGACCCCATACTCCATCAAGAGGGTATCTACTACGCCTATGTCGTAGAAGATCCCAATGAGCCATGGCCCTCCAAAGAGGTGCTTCGAGTAGGTACTGAGGCGAGTGCGTGGGTTGCACTCTCCAGAGTGCCTATATGGTATGAGCTCTGGAGACTAATGAATGGCTTCCCATCCAAAATGGTCACACCGGAGAAGAAGCAGTGAAGAGCCTCATGGTACTCGTAGTGATGTTTTTGGCTCTTGTAGATGCCGGAGCCAAAGAGGTGTTTACTCTCAAGCATATCAAAAACTATCTCACCAAAGAGAACCCTTACATCTACAAAGCCCTAGCCAAGCAGTATGTAGATGAAGCCAAAGTGGCGATATCCTATGGGGCTTTTGATACCAAACTCTCTGCAGAGTATGATAAAAAGGAGTACCCCGTAAGCACAGGTGAGTTTGGCGATATCACCGTGAGTAAGCCTCTACAAAACGGTGTAGAGATTTTAGCAGGCTACCGCAAGGCCATAGGTACACAAGAGTACAACAATATCAAAACAGGCTATGATGGTGAGTTTCGTGTAGGGCTCAAAGTCCCTCTCAATGCAGTAACTCAAGGAATCAATCAACGCAAATTCACCCTAGATTCAGCCAGACTCAACGCTACAAAAAGCAGATTTGATTCTAAAAATAATCTACGAAATATCTACGCTCATATCGCCTTAACCTACCATAAACTCCTCTACTACAACCAACTCTACACGCTTGAACAAAAACTCTTGCAAAAAGCTCTCAAAAGAGATGACTTCATCCAAAAAAGAGTAAGCAGTGGAGATATGCCCCAGCTTGCCTTGCTAGAGTCCAAACAGCTCATCATTGCAAGAAAACAAAGAGTTCAAGCAACAAAAAGCTATAGATATGAAGCTTTGCAATCATTGCTCAAATACCTCAATCTTTCCCAAGAGAAGTTTGAATCCCTCTACCAACTCCCTACCATGCAACAACTCAAAAAGAGTGCCATACTATTTCAAAATGCTCTGAGCCAAGCTCTATCTAGTAGAGCCGATCTCAAAGCCCTAGAGGTACAAAAGATGCAGTTAGAGTTAGACAAAGAGTACAATGAACTCTCCAAATACCCCAAAGTAGACCTCTTTGCCTATGGTGTGAGTGATCTAGAGTATGGAGAGGGGGTAAAAGTAGGATTGAGCGTCGATATCCCACTAGAGCGACGAAGCTATAAAGGCAAAAACCTCCAATTAGCCAGACAAAAAGAGCAACTCTCTAAAGAGCTAGAGATCCTCAAACTAGAGCTCAAAACCAATCTCAAAAACCTCCTCTTTGCTCTAGAGACTATCACGCACAATATACAACTAAGCAAACAAGAGATAGCCTTAGCCAAAGAGTTAGAGAGTGCAGAAAACAAAAAATATGAAGTAGGCTCTAGCAATCTTTTTGAGCTCAATATCAGAGAAATGGCAACACTCCGAGCTCAGCAAAAACTTCTGGAGTACTATCTCAACGCTCTAGCCACCCAACAAGAGATATACAAAGAGATGGGAGATTTTGTGGCTCCTTGAGTAGAAAATATACTTTATTTAGGTTGTTGGTTGCATAGAAAAATAAATAATAAAAAATAATAATAAAGGTTCCAGGTGGTGCTAGTGAAACCTAAGGGTCAGAACCTTAGGGAACCTTAGGGTCAGTCGCCACCTTAAAACCTTAATAACCTAAGTAACCTAAGGGTCAGTAACCTAAGGGTCAGGACGCAAACCACTAAAACCTTAGAGTCAGAACCTTAGGGTCAGGACACAAACCACTAATAAAGCAATAAAAGGCTATACTTGATAAAACAAAGGGGTAGAGTATGGCAAGAAGACCAAGGTTAGATTTGGATGGCTTTCATCATATCGTTAACCGTGGTGTGGCAAGAAACAATATTTATAGATGTGACGAA
>JANTGA010000064.1 GCA_024763175.1 Sulfurovum sp. | reverse complement strand
TGTCGCCGGAGTACCGCTTCGATACGCAGCAAAAGTTCATCCAAGTCGATGGGTTTTTTCAGATAGTCATCTGCGCCTGTCTCAAATCCTTGATGCAGTGATGCTTTGTCGTCTCTGGATGTGATGAAGATAGTCGGGGTATTGTCTCCGCTCTCCCGAAGTTTCTTGAGCAGATCAAAACCACTCTCATAGGGAAGATTGACATCAAAGAGATAGAGGTCAAAGTTGTGCTCATACGTCAGATCGAGTGCCGTATAGGGATCCAGAGCGCAGGAGAGCAGGTATCCCTCTTCATCCAAAAAGTCCTCAAGCGTCTCGTTGAACAGCTGGTCGTCTTCGAGAAGAAGAATCTGCGCCGACATTACATCAGCATCCCGCCGTTGACCTTCAGTGTCTCGCCAGTGATATAGCTGGAGTGGTCAGAGAGCAGAAAAGCCACTGCTTCTGCCACTTCTCTGGGTTCGCCGAAACGTCCCAGTGGTATCTTGGATATAAATGCCTCCTTCACTTCATCCTTGAGAATATCCGTCATCTCTGTCGCGATAAAACCGGGTGTGACTGTATTGAAACGAATGCCTCTTGGTGCCGCCTCTTGTGCAAATGACTTCGTCATCGCGATCGTGCCGCCTTTGCTTGCAGCATAGTTCGTCTGTCCGGCATTGCCTGTTTCACCTACGATAGAAGCGATATTCACCACAGAACCAAAGCGCTTTTTGCTCATGACCTTCACTGCTTCGCGACATCCGACAAAAGTCGATTTAAGGTTGGCTTCGATGACGGACATGAAGTCCGCCTCTTTCATCCGCATCGCCAGTTTGTCATTGGTGATGCCGGCATTGTTGACCAGGTAGCTCAGCGTACCGTCTGCTGCCATGATCTGCTTGATCGCATCGACAAAGGCAGCTTCGTTGCTGACGTCAAATCCGATCACCTCAGCAAGGCCACCCGCAGCCTCTATGCTCTCTTTGACAGCATTGGCTTCCGCTTCTCCGCTGCGATAGTTGACCCATACTTTCAGACCCATCGCCGCCAAACCTCTGGCGATCTCTGCACCGATCCCTCTGCTTGCTCCGGTGACCAGTACATTATTTCCTGAAAACTTCATTCTGCTTATCCCCTTTTACTTGATTGTATCGATTTTGGATCACGACCCTTTCTTGCCGATGCGCCTGTCACTGCTCACAGGTGAAGAGTCTATTTTTTATTTTTTCAAACTCTTCATAATCCTTATCAGTAAACTTGCCGGAGTAGATAATATGGTTGAACTGCTCCATGATATGCATCTTGCTCAGCTGGTCATGACACAAGGCGTCATTGATGATGCTGAGATGTTCATCCAGATTATACTCCTCCTGAACTGCCTTGTGCAAAAAGCCTTCAGCCTCTTTCGGATCGCAGTCAAAGTCCTGTTTCATCAGTTTGCAAAAAAGAGGCGCCTCTTTCTCTACGTCCCGATCATCCATTTTGATGATATGGGCAAGCAGTACAGCAACAGATTTTTTAATCGTATTTTCCATAATGATGCCTTTCTATCTATTTCCTATCTGCATATCATATATAAACTTTCAAAAATAGTCAAATTTTACACCAGCGGTTCATCCATTTCCTCAGGAATCTCAAGCCCCATCAGCTTCAGAACCGTCGGCGCAATATTGTTCAATCCTTTGTTCTCTTTGACATGATCGACACCATCGGCCAAAATATAACACCAGACGTCCCCTACTGTATGGTTGGTCAGGACATGCCCCTCGGCATCCTTCATCTCTTCGCAGTTACCATGGTCGGAAGTCAGCACGATCGCATAGCCATCCTCTTTGGCTTTTTCGATGATCTTTCCGAGTTCTGTATCGACGGCGTGTACCGCTTTTTTGGCTGCTTCGAAATTGCCGGTATGGCCGACCATATCTCCATTGGCGAAATTCACAACGATAAAGTCGTAATGCTCATCCATCGCCTTGCGGACTGCCTGGCCGACTTCCGGCGCACTCATCTCCGGCTTCATATCGTAGGTTTTGACATTGGGACTTGGGATCAGTACCCTGCTCTCTCCCTCATACGGCTCTTCGATACCACCGTTAAAGAAAAAAGTCACATGCGCATACTTCTCCGTCTCCGCCGTGTGCAACTGTGTGAGTCCTGCCCGGCTGATCACTTCGGCCAATGTATTATTGGGTGCCGCTTTGGGGAAAAGTACCGGATAAGGAAAGCTGGCATCGTATTGTGTCATCGTAGCGATGTGCAGGGGGATGAGCTTCCGATCAAATCCGGAAAAGTTTGCATCTCCCAGTGCTGTGGTAATCTCACGCACTCTGTCGCTTCTGAAGTTCATCATGATCACGGCGTCACCGCTCTGCATTCCCTCATACCCCTCGAAGGCCACCGGCTCGATAAACTCATCCGTCTCCTCTTTGGCATAGCTCGCATCGATATAGGCTTCAGGGCTCAGAGTCGTTTTGGGCTCTGCTTCAGTGATCGCACGGTATCCCCGCTCGACTCTCTCCCAGCGGTTATCCCTATCCATCGTATAGAAGCGCCCGCCCAAGGTCGCGATATGGATATCTTCATCACAGATCGCTTCGATCTCTTTGAGGTAGGTTTTGCTCGACGTCGGGCTCACATCACGGCCATCGGTGATCAGGTGAAGGTAGACTTTTTTGCCCGCTTCTTTGGCCAATTTGGCAAATCCGATGATGTGGTCGATATGCGAATGCACCCCTCCGTCACTCATCAGCCCGACCATATGCACACGATCACTGGATCCGAGTACCTCGTTGAGCTTCGTATTCTCTTTGATGCTTCCATCATCCAGGGCCAGAGAGATTTTGACAAGATCCTGATAGAGCACTCTCCCGCTTCCGATCGTCATATGCCCTACTTCCGAGTTCCCCATCTGACCTTCAGGCAGGCCGACACTCAGGCCAGAAGTGGCGATCAACGCTTTGGGCGCCTCGGCAAGCAACTTATCGTATGTCGGCTTCTCTGCATCCTTGAAGGCATTACAGACGCTGTTTGGTTTACATCCGATTCCATCTGTTATTATCAATAGCGTTTTTTGTATTTCCATCTTTTGAACCATCCTTAATTGAAATCATTGTAGAATGCTGCCTACTAATTCACATCTATTAAAGGCAGCTCTGCTTATGTTGTATGCATTATATCAGCTTTTTGATATCAATCTCTTGTCTTATATTACGGTACGTGCAGGGATCGGATTTATTGTAGCTTTTGGTTTAACCCTTTATCTCTTTCCCCGCTATATCGCCTGGGCGATCTCCAAAAATGCCAACCAGCCCATCAGCAAATATGTTCCGGCACACAATGATAAGCGCCATACACCGACGATGGGGGGTGCCATCTTTTTGCTCGCGATCGTCATCGCGATTTTGACGACTGCCAATCTGGCCAATATCTACATCCTTGCCGGACTCACAAGCATCATCGGATTTGGTCTGATTGGACTTAAGGATGATATAGGCAAAGTGCTCTCAGGAGACAATCTCGAAGGCTTGACGCCACGCGGCAAACTGATGCTTCAGCTCCTGGTCGGCCTGATCGTGGTCGGTATACTCTTCTTTGCAGGCTTTCCCACGACACTCTATATTCCTTTTCTCAAGACACCGCTGTTTGATATGGGCTACTTCGCTATCCCTTTCTGGCTGCTGCTTTTTCTCGCGACAAGCAATGCCGTCAACCTGACCGATGGCCTGGATGGTCTGGCGACTGTCCCCTCTGTCATCGCACTGGGATCACTGGGGATGATCGTCTATGTCACCGGTCACGCGATCATCAGCCACTATCTGCTCGTTCCCAACATCAAAGGAGTCGGAGAAGTGACGATCCTTGCTGCCAGTTTTGCAGGTGGTCTGCTGGGCTTTCTCTGGTACAACTGCCACCCCGCCGAACTCTTCATGGGCGATACCGGAAGCCTCTCTATCGGGGGTATACTCGCTTATCTGGCCATCCTCGGGAAAAGCGAAGTACTGCTCCTGCTGATCGGCTTTATTTTTCTGATCGAGACACTCTCGGTCATTCTGCAGGTTGCCAGCTTCAAGCTGCGCGGCAAACGGATCTTTCTGATGGCACCGCTCCATCACCATTTTGAGCTCAAAAAGTGGGCAGAGAACAAAATCATTGTCCGCTTCTGGATGATCGCACTGATCTCCAATGTCATCGCTCTCGTCTCATTTAAATTTCGCTAGGAGGCTGTCGTGTTCCCCAACCGTCGCTTTATAAGGCAATGCCTGACAGATCTGGCATCTATACAAAGGAGTTTTGCATGAAACCTACACTCTTTGGCTACGGTATCACTACCAGAGCGATCGCACACTCTCTCGGCGGAGGCTGTACCTTCTTTGACGACAGGACAGCCAAGCCCTTCACTGATGAAGAGGGCAACCATATCCTTCCTTCTCACCTCTTCGATCCCGACGCGAGCGAACTCGAAGTCACGACACCCAGCCTCAAGCCTGACCACCCCCTGATCCAGAGTGCCAAACACCTCCTCAGTGAGTATGACTATATTCTGGCATCTGAACACTCCCCTCTGCCTATTCGGGATCTGTTGACTATCTGGATCAGCGGCACGAACGGCAAGACCACCACGACCCAGATGCTCACGCACCTGCTGGAAAAACGCGGTGCCCTCAGCGGCGGCAATATCGGCACACCTCTGGCAGCCCTCGATCCCGAAGCACCGATCTGGGTCCTCGAATCAAGCTCCTATGCGCTGCACTACACCCGCACTGCTTCTCCGGGCATCTATCTGCTGCTTCCCATCACACCCGATCACCTCGACTGGCACGGCACAGCTGCCTCCTACGAAGCAGACAAACTCCGGCCGCTTTTGACGATGCAGGAGGGAGAGCTCGCGCTGGTACCCAAAGGGTTGAATCTTCCCAAGACCGATGCTTTTGTCGTCGAGTATGACAGTATGGCGTTCATCGCAGACTATTTTCGTATCGATCCCGAAAAGATCAAGTTCAAGGCAGCCTTTCTCGAAGATGCGATGCTGGCACTTGCGATCACCCGAGTCCTCTTCGATGAGGTGGACTATGACCTCATCAACAGTTTCAAGCTCGATGCCAATCGCCAGGAGGAGTTCCGCGATGCTGCCGGTCGCCTCTGGGTCAACGACACAAAGGCGACCAATATCGATGCTGCTATCCAGGCACTCAAAGCCTATCACGATCACCACATCCACCTGATAGCCGGCGGTGACGACAAGGGTGTCGATCTCGCCCCATTTTTCGAAGCCATGGAGCAGTTCGATCTCACGCTCTACACGATCGGCGCCAACAACGACAAACAGCTGGCCCTCGCCAAAGCCCACCATATCGATGCGGTGAGCTGTGAAACCCTCGATCAGGCAGTCAAAGCCATCGACCAGGCGATGCAGCCCAACGATGCCGGCCTCCTCTCTCCCGCCGCTGCCAGCTTCGACCAATTTAAGTCTTACAAAGAGAGAGGTGAACTTTTTATGAAATTTGTCAAAGAATTAAGAAATAATTAATCTTAATTCGCTATAATTCTACCTCACTTCAACAGGCTCCATAGCTCAGTTGGTAGAGCAAAGGATTGAAAATCCTTGTGTCGGCGGTTCGATTCCGTCTGGCGCCACCACTTACAAACTTCCAGTATTTATAATCAAAACCATGTTTATTATAAAGTAATTTTTCAGTTATAAACTACCTATTTTAGCAGATAGCATTTCTTGGATTATTTTCTATAGTGTCAAGTAAAAATTGATAATCCTTTTCAGGTTAGGATGTTTCTTTGCATGCTGTAGCTGTTTCAATTTCAGCCATTACAAGTGTAATCAAATAGTCTGTCATACTTGTATTTTTTTATTCGCCTGCTCATTCAATTTCTCGATTGTACGCTAGCGCACAAACGAGAAAAATACAAAAAGGAAAAAAAGCCAATGTCACAAGAACAATTAAAAGAATTTGCTAAAAAGTACGATGGCAGAGTTGCAAAACTACTTTCGCTTGGAAGAGATCGGCTATTGGAGGTCGATGGATACTCTTATATAAAAGAATTTGGTTTTACAGAGGATGATGTGAAACAACTCCTTATGCTCGCGCAGGATATGGACATTTATCAACACGACTATTATGACATCCCGGAAGACGAGGGCTTGGAGTTTTATGGTGTTGTGCATGCCTGGCATGTACTGAGTGAACTTGAAGTGCCTGAAGCGAAAGAGCTGTTTATAGATATATTAGAAGAAGGCGGATACGAAGATGATCCTGATGATTGGATTTTATCGGATTTTCGTAGACTCATAAAGCCCTATCGGAAAGATATGTATGACTATTTTGCTGAGTCTTCTCAGCTTGAAGGGTATGGTATCTGGACTCGTTTAGAATACATTGACACCATTAGAGATATGCTGAAAGATAAAGAGGTGGAGGAAGAAAAAGTCAATGAACTTATAGTCAAAATTTTAAGCACTAATGACAATGCTATTTTAAATGCGGGTGTGATCAGCCTGTGCATGGATGAAAAATTGACACAGCATCATGAACTCATCAAAAAATGCTTTGAGCGAAAAGCAGTCGATATAGACCATATCGGCGATCTGGAAGATGTAGAGATCGGGATGGGGCTGAGAACCGAACGTGAGACCGAGCGCGAACTGACCGAGATGCAAAAGATATGGCATAGGGCGATAGAAAATGTTGGCAGCATTATGAAGTCTGATGAGCCCAGATTAAAACCTTTTGTCAATACGGAAGAAAAAGTGGGCAGAAACGACCCTTGCCCCTGTGGCAGCGGGAAGAAGTATAAAAAATGCTGTATGAACAAGTAGAAAGGTAAAAAATGCCTGCCAAAAAATAGTACCATCCTCTACACCCGTCGCTACTTCCTATGAAATAGAAGGCAAACATATTTTGGCGGCATGGGACCGGGTGGAGAGGCCAAACCCTGCAAAGCCTCACGAAGTCTTGTCAAAGGCGCAGCCGACCTCTACTTCTCTTTGATTTTGATCAGCATGACAGGGTAGCTTCCTGTACGCTTTTTTTCGATGCTTCTGAGCTCTTTCTTTCTCTTTCTGGTCGTATCGATCGCTTCTGCTGCGTTTACCAGTGCGACTGCTTGTGCGATCTCGGCTATAGCGTCTGCTTTGGCCACTTCAACTTTGGCGATGGCTCTGGCTATCGCTGCTGTCGCTTTGGCTTTGATCTTCTCTACAGACATTTGATTGATGGCAGGGTGAAATGTATTGCCCGACGCGGCAGGCCTGGAAGCTTCGATCTCTGCCATCGCTTTGCTGATCTCTGATGCCGAAACGGCATGCGCGATCCGCACTGCCGAAACCGCCCTGGTGATCTCGACCGCTGAAACATCTTTCGCGATAGAGAGTGCTTCTTTGGGATGTGCCAACTTTTGGGGATCTTTGGCTTTTGCCAGCTCGACAGAAACAGTCGCTTTGGCGATCTGCTTGGCCGCTTTGGCTTTGGCTATCTCTACAGAAGCGATCGCATTGGATATTTTGGCCATAGCTTTGGCCTCTACGGTATCGAGATGTTTGGGCGCAATCTCTGCTGCCTTGGACTTCTCGCTGGCTATCTCTACGGATGCGGTTGCCTTGGCGACCTCCGCTTTGGCATTCTCTTCTGCCACACCGACTGACGCGGTTGCCTTGGCGATCTTGGCGACAGAGAGTGCTTCGATGATCTTCGTCGAATCTGCACCTTCAGCATCAGAGAGGTTGGCTTCTCTGGCATGTGCCCGTGCCTGCATGATCTTTTGTGTAGATTTGTCCAGCGCTTCCGAAGCCTCCTGGCGTGCCTTGTCGACCGCCTCGACTGACTTTATGAGCTCTTCTCTTGACCAGGCAACTGCATCGATCTTTCCTCCCTCTTCGGGAAGTACCTTCACGGGTATCGGTATGACAGGTTGTGGTGCTTGCGCATAAAGCAGGCAGAGTGGTGTCAGAATCAACAGGGTCATTTTTTTCATCGGTATCTCTCTTCTATAAGAATTTTATATAGTATACTATACTTTTTATGAAAACCGGACACCCCCGGGAGCCGCCTCAATCTTCCTGCGACTCTTTCACCTTCATCACCAAATGAAACATCGTCACTTCTCCAAAATAGGGGGCAAAGAAGCTGATAAAAGGAATAAAACTCATAAAAGATGCCAGAACAGCAACTGTCCAAGGCTCCCATCGGTCATTTTTGGCACTTCTCTTCTCGTTGAGATCACAATAGAGCGCACAGACATCTCTGCCGAACATATCTTTATAGAGCCAGATATAGAGCCCCAACTGTATCACAATATTGAGTATCGGAATAAAAAGAAGCGGGAAAGCAATAGCCGAAATCCCGACAAATATTGCAATATCCCTTACCGTAGCCATAAAGGTATCCTCTGTATCTCCTGTTTCGCTTTGGGAAGGGTAGTACTTGAGTCTCAGTGGCTCCAGGATATACTTGCTGCGCAAACTGGCCAGGGCTATCATCGTGACAAGTATTGCATTATATAGCAGATAGATGACGATCACGCCGGCGACTCCCTTTTCGGTAAATTCGTAAGGCAGGGATGTCAAAATCCTCTCAAAAACCTGATAGAGCTTGCCAAACATCATCGCGACTATAACGGCCCAAAGGACCGAAATACCCACGATCATCAGAGGCAAAAATCGGGTATAGCGCGCTCCCGAAATCCTTCTCGCGAAGATTTCTCCAAAAAACATCATCGTCAATGCAAACGTCACCATCGTTCCCAGTGCCCAGACCAGTGCAATGAAGATATATGCACCATCAGACCGCAGCATCGCAAAAGGCAAAAGATTCATAATACTCGATCCCACCCCATAAAGAAAAGGCCAGAGCAACCATCCCAGAATCGACCAGAGCAGTGTCACCACAACACCTGTCATCACAATTTTGATATTGAGCTTCCACCTCAGCAAATCATACATTGCCGTAGAGACCGCTTCTAGCAATTTAAACATATTCCCCTCCTTTTTACTCTTGATGATTGCCATACTGATATGCTTGCAATCATTATATCACAAAGCCAATTACTATTACCGGAGTGACCTGTGTTAATCTTTTCGGGGTACAATAAACGGAGAAAATGTCTATAAATAAAGGAGCGATGATGGCAACGGTAGTCTCATATGGAGCGGCAGAAGTCGTGACAGGCTCGTGTCACTTATTGGCAATCGAAGGAGGGCCCTCCATCCTTATCGATTGCGGTATGTTTCAGGGGCAAGAAGAGGATCGGAACTTTGATACGTTTGGTTTTGAGCCGTCAGAGGTGGATTATCTACTGGTGACCCATGCGCATCTTGATCATGTCGGGCGCATCCCCAAACTGGTCAAAGAGGGCTTTAGTGGAGCGATCTATGCGACCGATGCCACTATGGATCTGGCAGAAGTCATCCTGATGGATAGCGCCAAGATCATGCAAGAAGACTATGAGACTGACTATAGAAAAGCGCAGCGTCGAGGCAAAGAGGATGAGGTAAGAGCGCCGCTTTATGAGATGGCTGATGTGGAGGCTACCTACAGTTTGCCCTGGCACCATCCCGAATATGATCACTCATTTGAGCTGCAAAAAGGTATCAAAGTGACATATCGTAATGCCGGTCATATCCTGGGGTCCGCTTTTATCGAGATCATATATCACGAAAATGGTGTCGAGCGGACGATCGTTTTTTCCGGAGACCTCGGCAATGACAACGATATGGTTTTGCCCCATCTCCAAAAATGCGCACATGCTGACTATCTCTATACCGAATCAACCTACGGCGATCGCAACCACAAAGGCCCGGAAGAGAGCATCGCCGAGTTCAAGCAGATCATCCAGGACACTATGCACAATTGGGGAAATGTGATGATCCCCTCTTTCGCCGTAGAGAGAACACAGGAGATCCTCTGCATCCTCAAAGATATGTTTGACAACGGTGAGCTGCCCCAGTGTAAAGTCTTCGTGGATAGTCCTATGGCGACGAGGGCGACGGAAGTCTACAGAAACCACAGTGAACTTCTGAGTCAAAAATGCCAGAAAAACAAAGAGAGGGATGGTACCATCTTCAACTTCCATGATCTAGTCTATACACTCGATGTCGATGCTTCGAAAAAGATCAACGATGTGGATCGTCGTGCTATCATTATCGCCGGCAGCGGCATGTGTACCGGCGGCAGGATCATGCATCATTTCAAGAACCGCCTCTGGAATCGCAAAAATGCCGTCATTTTCGTCGGTTATCAAGCGGTGGGGACCCTGGGGAGGCATATCGTCGACGGTGCCCGATGGGTCAAGCTCTACCATGAGGACATCCTGATCAAAGCGAGCATCCACACAGTCAATGGCTTCTCTGCCCATGCAGACCAGAGCGGCATACTCGAGTGGATTTCGCAAATGGATAACTTGAAAAAAGTCTTTTTGATCCATGGCGAAAAAGACAAAGAGGATGTGCTTCGGGAAGTGATGGGCGAAAAACTTCACAAAAAGGCACACATTGTTGAGCCCGAAGAGGTCATCTACTTGTCGTAAGGAGCGAATGCTATGAAAGAGAGAAAAGAGAAATATTATCAGGATGCCGTATGCCCTGTCCCGCCCAGGCATCAAAAG
>JANTGA010000063.1 GCA_024763175.1 Sulfurovum sp. | reverse complement strand
CACGCTTGAACAACTATGCGTATATGAGCCAGTTTATACCTAAAGATACACCAGAATCAAGACTGTTGGATCTTCAGATCGATGCAGTGCTTCCTCCGGAAGCAACACATCCATAAAGAGTCTATGCTGCAACTTAGAGGCAGGATTGCTTGAGAGATGAAGCATACCTACGTGTAGAAGGAGAGTATTCTTTCAGCTTATGAAAGGATCTCCTTCGGCAGAAACAATCACAATAACACACCGGACTTTCAAATATTTTCTTAACCCAACTTCGACAAGCTATCTTTTTGTCCTATAGGTACATATCGACATAGTTTACTATGTTTGTGAAATATCCAGTTTGAAGTGGATAGATGATTCAAGAAAGTATGATCCGGTATTTTAAAATAAATTTTGAAGGAACATAATGAGACATAGAAAACTGTTGGTATTTATCATATTGTTATCAGTTTTAATCATACCGGATCTATTCGCCGGAGAAAAAAATACTACTGGAGATACCCATAAAATACAAAAAGTAACCAGGATCCCAGTTACATCCAAATTTTTACATATCCCGATCAAATCACCTGCGCACGCATTAACCAATAATGGGAAAAATATCATTTACGGAACGATAGATGGTTTCATATATGCCCTGGATTCTGCAACAAAGGTATCAATGAAACTGTATGATGTCGGGTCGGGCACAAATCTGCTTATTGGGGGCCTATCCCATATCGGTGATAGTCGATACATATACTCATCGATACGCGAAAATAGGATCAAGCGTCTGGATATCCATACAGGGAAAACAGATAATATTGCAAATATAAAACTGGCAGATGGCTTGGATATTTATAATAATAAAATTTACTCCGTGACATACAACAAAAGTGATCTTTTGACTGTATTCGATATGAATGGAACACAGCTATATACTCTCTCTACCGAAATAGGTGATATGGTGGCCATTGCTCATTCGGATAAGTACCTCTATATTCTTTCGGAAGATTGCAATATATACCAAACTGATCCTGGCACCGGAAAATCCCGTATGATTATCAGAACCGATGATAATTTTGAAAAGAGAGACTCATTCGGAGGTGCGGAGGGAATCGATATTTTTGACAACCACATCTATCTCTCCAATGTGGACGATAGCAGTATTTGTCGAAGTGATCTGGATATACGTTCATTTGAATCTGGAGAATAGTTCTCCGCTCTTTAGGCTGATCCATACAGTTTGCAATAATATTTCCTTCTGCATTCAGCCGGGACATCAATTTTTGGGTCAGGAACATTGTTCAGCTCTTCCAATACGCTAAGACGATAATTTTAAACTGTTGCTGATCAATATAAATCTGGGACGACACAAGAGACAGTATATTATCAATATGCTAAAATGATAGAATCATTTATCACTCCACGAAGGAACCCATATAATGTTAGAGATTTTCAAACAGGAGAAAAGTTTTCTCACCAGAGCCAAAGAGAAAAATAGTTTCCGTTATCTGCTTGACTTCGATACTGTTGGAGCTTCCGTAGAGGTCTGCGACAAGAGCGGCAAGGCACTGACAGATATCGATTTTCGGGTTTACAATGGATTGGACAGGGAGATACTGCAACTGCTGGAGCAGTGCCGCGAGGATGCCTTCTTCCAGATCTCCTGGGAGGATGAAGGCGGGAAAATTTATCTCAACAAGTATCCTCGGCTCATCGAACTCCTGCGTCAAAGCGATAAGCTTTTCACCTCGAAGGGGGAGCTCGTTTCGTTTGAAGAGGGTATCGCCAGTGTTGATCTGAATATCATCAAATCTGGAGAAAAACTGGATGTTTACACAAGCATATCAGGCAAAAAAGAATTTCAATTTCTCACCTCAAGTTATGTCCTGATCGACCATCATATCGTGCAGATACATAGCATCGGCGAACACTTCAATCAACTCAAAAATTTTGATACCACGATCGAAAAAAAGAAGCTCGAAGAGCTCCTCACTATCCTTGGTACCCATTTTGACAACATTATGATACACTATGAAGCGTACAGTGTAGAGCAAAAAGAGGAGCAGATACGCATCAAACCGGCAGTGATATTTGAGAAGATCACAGCAGAAAATGAGTTGATACTGCGCACCTCTGCCACAGTGGGAAAATTGAGTCCCGAATTTTTCAATGACTTCAATATCACCAAAATCGTACTGATCAATGAACTGGAAAAAAGTATCTCAATGTATGAGTGTGACTTTTCCGAAGTGTTTGAAATCTATGGCATGATATATAAAAATCTCACAGCCATCAAACGGAAGAAGAAGGGTGCAAGCTTCAGTGAAGAGGATGGTCTCTTTATCATCGATGAGGAGATCGCCACAGAGTACATCCTTGATCATCTGCATACCATCATCTCCAAATGTGAACTCTTTGGCAGTGAAAAGCTCAAGGCGTACAAATACAACACGACACCCCCGTCGCTCAATATCGCATTTAAAGACAAAATAGACTTTTTGGGAGCCGGCGATGTGAGTGTTGCGATAGGGGATGAGCGTTTTGATGTTTTTGACATGATCAACCTCTACAAAAAACATGCCTATATCCCGCTCTCCAGCGGTGAAAAATCTATCGTAGACAAATCCTATATATCCCGCCTCGAGAGGATCTTCAAAAAAGAGGGAAAAGACAAGATCAAAGTCTCCTTTTTCGATCTTCCTGAGATAGAGGATCTTATCGCCCAAAAGGAGCAGAAAGTCTTCAAAGACAGCAGAAAGTTTTACGAGGGATTTAACAAGCTCAAATCCTCCAGAACCAGACTTCCCAAACTGACAGATGTCATACTGCGCGACTACCAGAAAGAGGGTGCGAGATGGCTGAAGTATCTCTACGATAATGGTTTCGGCGGTTGTCTTGCCGATGATATGGGGCTGGGGAAAACGCTTCAGGCGATCACACTGCTCTCGGGCATCTATCCCAAAACCAAAACACCTTCACTCATCGTCATGCCCAGAAGCCTGCTGAGCAATTGGCAAAACGAACTCCGGAAGTTCAATCCAGATCTCAGCTTTTATCTCTACTATGGCAATGAGCGCGATATCGATAAGATCAAAAAGCATCATATCATCATCACGACTTATGCTCTGGTAAGAAATGACATAGAGAAACTGCGAAAGATAAAATTTGACACGATCATCCTGGATGAGTCGCAAAGTATCAAAAATATCGAATCCAAAATCTCCAAAGCAGTGATGCTTCTGAATGGAAAACATAAATTTGCATTGAGCGGTACACCCATAGAAAATTCACTCTTTGAGCTCTATTCGCTCTTTAGATTTATCAATGCTGGACTCTTTTCAGGTGTAGCAGATTTCAAGAGGGATTTTGCTATTCCTATTCAGACTGAAGCCGATGAAGAGGTCGCCCATCTGCTCAAAGCAAAAATCACACCCTTTCTTTTGCGGCGGCTCAAACAGGATGTACTCAAAGATCTGCCGGCAAAACAGGAGCAGGTCATCTATGTCGATATGGACGAAGCTCACAAAAAATTCTACAACGAAAAGAGAGACTACTACAAACAGCTTCTCGATCAGCAGATCGCAGCCAACGGTATACAGCAGTCCCGTTTTGTCATTCTGCAAGCCTTCAATGACTTGAGACAGATCGCTTCCGTGCCTGAATTCAAATCAGATAACGCTATCATCTCAACCAAGGTAGAAAATCTCTTCGGAATGTTGGGAGATATCATCCTCAACGGTCACAAAGTCTTGATATTCGCCAATTTCCTGGGCTCACTGGACCTTATCTCTGCCAAAGCTGACGAGCTGGAATATGAGCATCTTGTGATGACAGGAAGCACACAAAATAGACAGAAACTCGTAGATCGCTTTCAGAACGATAAAAGCATCAAACTCTTCCTGATGACACTCAAAGTCGGGGGCGTAGGACTCAACCTCACCGAAGCAGACTATGTCTTCATCTTTGATCCATGGTGGAACAAAGCAGCCGAGAATCAGGCAGTAGACAGAACGCACAGAATAGGACAAAAAAATACGGTTTTCAGCTACAAGATGATCACTAAAGACACTATCGAAGAGAAGATTCTGGAGCTTCAGGCGCAAAAACAGGATATGACAGATATGATCATCGGCGGTGACGAAGGCGGACTCAAGCAGTTGACTTCGGCTGACTTAGAGTATATACTGGGATGATGCGATGAGTCTGTTTGATGAAGAGGATGAACCCATAGAGATAAGCTATCAAAAATATATGCAGATGAGTGTCGGGGCATTGAGAACGCTATGCAGCAAATACGGCATACCGTTTCACTTCGGTACCAAAAAGCGAGATCTGGCAATGAATATCATACCCAACGCCATGGCAAACAGTGACATACTGGAGAAGTTTTATCAAAGCCTTCACCCCAAAGAACAAAAAATTCTCAACTATATTGTGCACTATCAAGGTCACAAGCTCCGCCTGGATATCAAAAAAGTATTTAAGTTTGATATCCTCTCGCTAAAAAAAGATGGCAGAGACATCTATGTCTGGTGGCTCGAACTGCTGCTGGACAATGACCAGATGGATGATGATATACGACTCTATTTTTTAAACTTTTTGGAGGACAATGCTAGCAAGAAAGATCTGCCTGTCAAAACGACAGTGAAGAGCGCTACTCTTGCGAGTATCGATCAGATCAAGATAGATAAATTGGATAGCAGCTTCCGACCTGTTTCTCAAAAATTGATCGCCTATGAAGCAGAAGATATAGCATCAGCGATACGCATCATCTATCGTTTGGCCAAAGATTCCAAGATCAAAGTCACCCAAAAGGGTACTTTGACGGTCAAAAGCAACAAGCTTTTACAAGAAAATCTGCCCCTTGATAGTTTCAATTATATTTTACTACTCAATTTTTTGGTTGACATAAAATATCTCTCTCCTCCCCAACTGAAGCTCCCCACTCAAGTATTTGATACGGTAATCTCTGATGATGACGGTATGCTTATCAAGACACTGTTTATGGAGTTTATGGCGATGAGGATACAGCTGGAGTTTAATTTTGTTATTTTTTATACACAATCCATACGAAAAGATTTGATTTCCAAATTTAGAGCAACTGTCATCGAGATCATCAAAAACAGTTCAAGCAGTGAATGGATCAGTATCGACTCTATCGTAGACCAAATACCCCTCAACACCAAAACACTCAGGCAAATCACAAACAGTTATGACTATTGTTACAACTTTGATCTGCATAATCATTATCATGGCTACAACCAACTAAAACATCTCAAAATAGTCGTTCGGTATTTTATCAAAAGCTTTATCGGTATCGCTCATAATTTAGGGCTATTTGATATCGCCAAGACCCACAAGGATAGTTTTGTCGGGGAAGATCTGGAGCTCCTTCATCGTTATTATGACTCTCCTTTTGCTTCGATAGAGTATGCGAGACTCTCTGATCTGGGAAAATTTGCACTCAATATAGACAAAACGTACAAAAGTAATAAGAATTTTTTATTGGAATTGAGTCCTTACACTTATGATATCACCGTAGACAAACCCAATGCCCTCTCTGCACTGTTTCTCTCTCCTGTATCCACTGAAGTAGATAAGCATACATATCATACAGACATCAAAACATTTATGAATAGCATTGATTCACACGAGGGCTACAGGGCTACAAAAGCGTTATTTTTGGAAAAATGCAGCACGACTCCTCCTGATAATTGGCAAAAACTCTTTGAGACAATGGATGAGCGAGCCGCAGCAGTAAAAGTCGTCAGCAATACCGCTATCCTGATAGCGATACACAAACCCAAAGAGATACTCCGCATCATTGCATCCACCCCCAAACTCCGAGACAAGATACTCAAAGCCGACAAACTTCATATCGTCATACTCAAAGAAAATTTGGCATATGTGAAGAAAATTTTTAAAGAGCATGGAGTGATACTATGATGGAGTGGATGGAACTGCCAAAAGATGAAGTACTGACGCTGCTGCATGCAGCAACGATGGTGCAGCTGCAGACGATTACAGGGTACCAAAAAGGCCTTATCAACCAGAAAAAATATCCCCAGCCCCGGAAAACAAAGCTGGATCTCATCAAACTGCTGGCAAGGCTGATCCAGGATAAGGACTGCAAAACAAAATTTTACGATGAACTCTGCACCACGCCGAAATCCAAAGAACTCTATCAGGCTCTGATATGGAAGCAAAAAGAGATGAGCGTCGAAGAGGCCATAGAAAAGTTCGGTATTGATCCCGGCAAATCACAGCGTGTAGGATATGACGACGAGAAGCTGTTGGGCCATCTCAGCCTGATACACATCAAAAACACTTGGAATAAAAAATCATTCTATATCTATGACAGGATCAGACCCATTCTGAAGCTCATTTGCCCGGTGCCGGATGATTATCATCTAAAAGCAGCAGCGCAGATAGAAAAGACAGACTACACCTACTCTAACGAAAACAATATATTGGAAATCATCAGCACGATGGAGGAGATGCTCAAAACCAATCTCATAAAATTTGGCAAAACCGGGGAAAAGCCCCTGGCAAAAACACTCAATATCCTCAAATCCACGACTTATCAGAGTGAATTTTACTCTGAAAAAAAGATAGACACACTGAGTATCGATATGCTTACGCGCAGTTTTTCATTTTATTATTGGGAAAATCATAAATTTAAAAAAACACCCTTGGAGACTCTTAGAAGCTTTGTCGATTTGCAACTTAAGGATAGATTTAACTATACGATATCAAGACTGTTTTTGAGCCATATGCGGAAAGTGAAGTTTGGAAAATATAGCGATGGGCAGATGGAACTCTTTTCTATTATCCGGATACTCATTGATACTATGCCAAAAAACGATTGGGTCGATTGTGATGCGCTTGTCAACTACTGCACCTACAGGGATTATCGTATAGATCTGGAGTCTAGCTACTCAACAGAACACTACTATATGGATGTCGATGCCAAAAATGAGCGATATGGAGATGACAAAATCTATGCCGAAGATAATTACTATAATGCTCTGATTTTTGAGCCGATGATCAAAGGTATGTTCTTTTATCTGGGAGCCCTGGGTATCGTGGAGCTGAAGTATAATGACCCCGTCTCTTCGCACACCATCAAGGCAAAAGGCAAGCCCTACATCTCTCTATGGGATGGACTCAAGTATGTCAAGCTGACATCCCTGGGCAGATATATATTTGACTATACCAAAACTTACACCCCCCAAAAGAGAGTCAACAAAGCATCATCTGTCAAGTTTGATGAATACAAACCCATCATTACCGTCGACAGCCATGATGCCATCATGCTTGCCAAACTGGAGCCGTACAGTGAAAAATATGATAAAAACAGAGTTATTTTAAGCTACAGCAAAATCTTTCAAGGGTGCAAAACCAACAAGATGCTGGAGATGAAAATAGATAAGTTTTATACACTATTTGATGAACCGGTGCCCTATTTGTTCGATCTCTATTTTGATGAGATCCAAAGGAGATCCGGCCTTCTCAAAAGAGACTTGAGTCAAATAGTCATAGAGCTCAAAAATGACAAACAACTCTTGAATCTTTTTATGACCGACAAGAGACTTCAGAGTCTGATCATAAAGGCGTCAGGATATAGAGTGATAGTCTCCAAAAGTGATCTGCCAAAGCTGACAAAAATAGTCAAAGAGAATGGGTTTTTTGTTGAGTTTTGAGATCAGGCTTTCCTTGAGCTACAATCTTTTCTTTAATTTATTGACTCTCGCATTGGCTTTCTTGATAGCACCGAGTTTAATCTCACCAGATTTAACCAGTGCTATCATCGTATCCACCAATTTCTTCGTCGATACTGTCTTGTTCGGATCAAGCTGATTGCCAAAGAGCAGGATGTCGTCACCGGCATTGACTGCCAATTTGATCGTATTTTTGAGGCCGTACTTTTTGCTGATCGCACCCATCTGGAGATCATCGGTGATCACTGCGCCCTGGAAACCAAGCTTTTGACGCAAGAGCCCATTGACTGTTTTCTGCGACAAAGTAGCCGGATAGGAAGCATCAATATTTTTATTGAAGACATGTGCTACCATCACGGTATCGACCCGCCCCTGCCTGATCATCGTACGGTACGGTATCAATTCGCTCTTTTTCCACTGTGCCGTCACATCGACAAAGCCCTTGTGCGTATCGCCCGTAGATGAACCATGTCCGGGGAAATGCTTGAGCGCTGTCACGATACCCTCGCTGCGCATATTCTGAACAAATATCGAAGCACAGTAGACCACCTCTTTGGGTGTACTCCCGAAAGAGCGGCCCAGACCATAGATCACCATATTTTTGGGGTTGATCGCGAGATCGACGACAGGAGCCAGGTCATAGTTGACCCCGACACTTCTGAGTTCTCTTGCCATTTTACTATAGGTATCCCGAATCCCCCTATAGGAGAGACTCAGCATGTCGATTGCCTTGGGATATTTGCCATAAAAACCATATTTGCTTTTGAGCCGCTGCACTCTACCGCCCTCCTGATCCACTGCGATGAGAAGTTTGTGGTCTCTGCTGCAAGCCTGAAGTTCGCCGGTCAACTGCTTCAATTGTGTTTTGCTTGCAATATTTTTTGGCTTACTCTTGTCCACGGGGTTGAAATCGAAGAGTATCACGCCTGCCAGATTGTATCTGCGGATATCTTCGCAGATTTGGCTTCCTGCTTTGGCGCTGGTACCGTGAAAGCCTACCATCAGCATATTTCCTGCCATCTTTTCGAGAGAAGAACTGCCCGATGCAGCGAGAAGAAAAGTCGGCAGAGAAAATAGCCACAGGGTGAAAATAGTACGAGTGATGAACATTGTTTATCCTTGATGACTATGAAGTTTTTTTTGATTATACACGTATGAACTTACACTTATTTGCTATTTTGTCTCAAACTACACAATTATTACATCATTACTTGTGTATAATGTTGAAAACAAAGTACCTACGACAGGTACCCCAAACTCATAAAAAGGCAGAGACCATGAAAAAAATAGTTTCAATAGCACTTCTTTTGGCAGCTTTTCTGACCATAGCTCAGGCAGCAGAAGATCATTTGACAATGACCACCACTGAGGGTAAAACCCTCCACATAACCGGAACAGCGACAGGACTTATCTTCGAAGAGTACAAGGGAAAAGTTGTATTTCTTGAGTTTTTCGGACACCGTTGCCCTCCCTGTCTTGCGTCAATCGATCACTACAAAAAACTACAGGAGAAATTCAAAGACAGCCTTGTCATTGTCGCGGTAGAGGTCCAGGGCTTTGATGATGCACAACTCAAAGGTTTTGTCAAAGAAAAAGGGATTAATTACGTCACAGTTTCTCAGAAAAAAGCAGGTGATGTGATCCCCTATATCTCTGCCAGAGCCCAGTGGCAGGGAAGTATCCCCTATCTGTTGATACTGGACAAAAAGGGTGATTTGCAATTGGCTCAGGCAGGTATGCTTCCAGAAGATGGGCTCACAAAAAAGATTGAACAGCTCTTAAAATAGTGTGATAGCACATCTTAAAAGGAGTATTTCGTGAAAAAAATCATAGCATTCATACTACTTATCGCTGCATTTGGAACACTGGCTCAAGCGGATGAAGCAAAGCTGAGTATGACAACCGTGAATGGCAAGGTCCTGCATATGACAAAGACACCCAAGGGCTTGCTCTTTGATGAGTACAAAGAGAAGGTTCTCTTTGTTGAGATTTACGGACATCGGTGCCCCTACTGCATCAAGGCGATCGATCCCTACAACGCATTGCAGGAAAAATACAAAGACAAACTTGCCATTGTCTCTATCGAGGCGGGAGGCTACAATGATGCACAACTGAAAGATTTCAACGAACTGTATGGTATCGAGTATGACAATCTCAGCATGAAAGAGGCTGGCGAACTCCTGCCCTATGTCAATCGGATAGGCGGCTATCGCGGCATGATACCCTTTCTTGCGATTTTTGACAAAAAAGGAGACTTTTATACCTCCGCATCCGGGCCGATCCCGGAAGCCAAGCTCGAAAGCATCATCCAGAAGCTCAGCAAGTAGTCTCTCTGCAGCAGCAAGGCGTAAACCTTTATCGTTCTGACCTCAAACAGGTTTGAGGTTGCAGCTGCAGACTACAGCCAATAAATCAAGCCATTCTTGACTCCGATCATCCCCTCCAGTTCAGCTTCATAGACCCTCTCGCCGAAGGATGCCAGTGCCTCGTCCAGGGTCGGGGATTTCTGGCAAAAATAGAAGAAGTCATCTTTTCGAACCGTATCATCCACAGCTTGGCCGAATCGTGAAGCAAAGGCTTCGATATCGTAGATAGGTTCCGCCATCCCCTCCTTCAAGAGATGATTGGTTCCCTCACTCTCACCCAGATGATGCGGCAGAACATAGATCTTCTTCTCCATCTTGAGGGCATATTCGACACTCCGCATCGAGCCGCTGTCGAGTGCCGCCTCTGTGACGATGAGAAATTCCCCCAGTGCCACCACGATCTCGTTTCGCAGAACAAAACTCCAGGCTGTCGCCTTGAAATTTGGGTCAAATTGACTCAGTGTCAACCCTCTCTTCTCTATCTCTTCGATCAAAGCCCTGTTGACTGAGGGGTAGCGGATATCCAGACTGTTTGCCATCACAGCGATGGTATTGTCTGCTCCAGCTCCCTGATGGGCGATAGCATCCACTCCCATCGCCGCACCGCTGACGATGCAGACGCCTCTTCGAGAGAGTGCCCTGGCTACTTCGTGTGTGTATTGCCGAGTATAGGCAGAGGGCCTTCGCGTCCCGACGATCGAAACTTTGGGGCG
>JANTGA010000062.1 GCA_024763175.1 Sulfurovum sp. | reverse complement strand
TATAGACAAAAAAGATTTGTTTGTCAAGGGTTTTTGCAAATTTGTGGGAGAAAAATGCAAATTCTTTTTTTTGGGGGGGGTGGGCTTACATTATATATATAGAGTCATACAAAACTACCCAATATGTTTTAGCGGAAGCAACCTTACTTATTTTTGCCTCTCCCTGGGGTGCAATTCCTCAAATGTACACTATCGGGGTTTAAGTATATTTGACGATAAAATACTAGTATTTTACTTAACCTGACTTTAATCTCTATTCCCTATACTTGCATCAAAATATCAACCATAACAAAAGGATAACACTATGGCTTTATATGATCGAGATTATGCGCAAACACAAGCGCGGACACAGACACAGGTACAGACAAGTTCCAATGTTTCGTTTATGAAAAAAACGTATCAGCTTTTAGCAGCCAGTATGATCGCGGCAGCAGCAGGCGCTTATGCTACGATGCCGTATGCTGAGACGATAATGCAGTACAAATGGTTCATCTTTGGTGCTGAGCTCTTGGTTCTCTTCTTTGGACTGAGCCTTTCACGAGGCAAACCAGGGCTCAACCTGGCAATGCTTTTTCTCTTTACGTTCCTGACTGGAGTTTCGCTGGTACCACTTCTTGCTGCTCTGATCGGAGCGGGGAATGGCGCCATGATAGGAAATGCCTTTTTGATGACATCCGTACTTTTCGGCTCTCTGAGTCTCTTTGCCATCAATAGCAAATCGGATTTTTCAAGCTGGGGCAAACCGCTCTTTATTACGCTGATCATTGTGATCGTCGCTTCACTCGTGAACTATTTCTTCCTCCAGAGCCCGATCATGCATATCGTGATCACTGCGGGGATTCTTCTTCTTTTTGGTATCTTTACGATTTATGATACACAGAATATCGCTAATGGCGCTTATGATTCAGAAGTCGATGCCGCGGTTTCTCTCTATCTGGATTTCCTCAATATGTTCACGGCAATCCTCCAGCTTCTCGGCATCTTCGGAAGCGATGACTGATCGCGAAAATGCTGCAAAGATTGAGCGTCTCATCGACGCCAATCTCAACAGACTCAAAGAGGGTATCCGCGTCATAGAGGATATTGCTCGATATATCTATGATGATGCGACCTTAACCCCCCGACTCAAAGCCCTCAGACACCAACTTCAAAAAGCGTATGATCCCAAGAGGATTCTCTATCGTAACATAGAAAACGATATCCAAAAAGAGAGTATCCCCAGCGAGCTTAACCGCACAACACTCGATGACCTCATCATCGCCAATTTTTCACGGGCAGAAGAGTCCTCGCGCGTCTTAGAGGAGAGCTTCAAGCTGACAGATACAGCCCTTTCTGAACTTTTCAAGTCAGTGCGCTATGAGCTTTATGCTTTGGAAAAGCTTTATTTTACTACATCTTAAGGAGCACACTATGAGACTTTTTTTGGTTTTTCTGATCACGATGATGACAACATTTGCCATGGCAAAAACAGTCAAGACATTCTATCCCGACGGCAGCAAAAAATCTGAAACAACCTATAAAGACGGCAAGAAAAATGGTATCGAACATATATTTTATCCTGACGGAGCAACGCTAAAATACTCCAAAGGCTATGTCCATGGCAAACTGCATGGCCTCCAGCAAACTTATAGTCAGAATGCTATGCTGATCCAGGAGAAAAGCTACAACCATGGACGTCTCGACGGCAGAAGCCACTATTATCAAAATGGTCTACTGGCAAAAGAGATCGATTATCGCAACGGGCGTCTCGACGGCAGCTACAAAGAGTTCTTTCCCAGCGGCCTTATCAAACTGGAGATATTCTGGAGAAACGGCCGGGCAATGGAAGGGTTCAACTACGGCAAAGATGGAGCAAGAACATCCATCGACGCTAGCATACTGGAGGAGCTGCAAGGCGACAAGATACTCGACGAGTCCTCTGAAAAATAGGCGCTATGGCACTGCTCCTTCCAGAATATATCCACATCATCAACCCCAAGCTCAAGTACATCTATCTGAGCTTTGATGCCCAGGGAAGGCTCGTCATCAAGTCTCCAAAGGTTTCACAGAGAGAAATCGAAAAAGTTCTGCTCAAAAAGGCAGCCTGGATCAGCAAATCAAGGCAAAAACTTCTCGAAAAAAAGGGAAAGCCTCTACAATTCACAGGAGATGAAACGCTCTATTTTCTTGGTGACGGCTACCCTGTCCATTATGAGCAATGGAGCAAAAAAAAGAGTTTCCTTCGCTTTGACAAGCATCAAGGGTTCACACTCAGCTATTTCGAATTTGATGCCGGTCGCTTTGAAGCATTGGTCAACCGATTTTATAAAGATAAGGCGCAGCAAATGATACCGGAGCTGGTCCAGCGCTATGCCGACACCATGCAACTCACCCCCAGCAAAGTCTCCTTTCGCAAGGCACGCAGCCGCTGGGGAAGCTGCAGCAACACCAACGCGATCTCATTCAACTACTATATGATGAAGCTGCCTATGGCCGCGATAGAGTACATCATTGTTCATGAATTGGCCCATATCCGGCACAAGCATCACCAGAGAGCATTCTGGGATCTGGTAAGCCTCCATCTGCCTGACTACAAGCAGCAGCAAAACGAACTAAAAAACTATCTGTAATGACAAAGGAGCTGTGATCGATACACTCTATCTTCTGCTTTTTATGCTGATCCTCCTGGTCGGATCAGTACTTGGGTATATCTATTATCTCAAAGAGAAAAAAGAGCACCTTGACTCTATCAAGCGGGGTTTTTGCCCCCATTGCCACCAAAAATCGATCGAAGTCAGCGATCAGAGAAGTACAGGATGCGGTCCCAAAATCGTCTCGTTCCGATGCCGCAATTGCGACTATGAAAATGCGTTCAGCGTCGATGGCGGAAGCTGCGGCATATAGAAAACAATCTCAACGCACGCTTGAGCCCTATCGATATTTTTTCGATCCGGATGATCAATAAGCATACAGGGATTGCTGCTGTCCCTAAAAGCGTTTGATGTAGCCATGGCAATATGGCTTTTTGCCATGTCGGTCATAGTAGTCCTGATGATATGCCTCTGCCTTATAAAATGGCTTTTTCGTCAGAATTTTTGTCGCTACATCATATCCTTTCCCCCTCAGAATAGCGATCAGCTTCTCTGCGGTTTTCCGCTCTTTGTCATCGGCTACAAATATCGCTGAGTGATACTGCTCTCCGATATCCGGTCCCTGACCATCTTTCTGGGTAGGATCATGAATCTCAAAAAATGTTTTTGCCAATGTTTCATAGGATATCCTGTTTGGGTCATAGAGCACTTCCACTGTTTCCAGGTGTCCCGTCTGGGCAGTGACCACTTGCTCATAGCTGGGATGTTCGACGCTGCCGCCCATAAAGCCTGAACTGACCTCCTTGACACCATCGAGTTTCTCCAGATAGTACTCCACGCCCCAGAAACACCCCCCTGCAAAATAGGCACGCCGATAGTGTGTCGTAGCTGTCGTCTCAGCTTTGTCAAACGTCAAAGAGATAGAGTTGACACAGTAGCGCCTGTTTTTGGGCGTCAATCCTTCTCCCACAAAAAGGTGTCCCAAGTGTGCGCCGCATCGTGCGCAGACGATCTCCGTACGCCTGCCATCCGAATCTTTTTGTCGCTTGATGGCACCCGGTATCGCATCGTCAAAGCTGGGCCAACCGCAATCACTCCTGAACTTATCATCCGACTTGTAGAGAGCTGCGTTACAGACTTTGCATCGATACACTCCTTTACTGTCTGTATGGACATACTTTCCGGAGAAGGGTCTCTCGGTCCCCTTGTTGACGATTATATGTTTCTCTTGGGGTGTCAAACGCTCCAGTGCCTTCGTCCACGGTTGCTTGATCTGAGCATGTGCTCCCAGCGAAAAGAGCAGGAGTATTATGAAATAGATTGCTTTCATGTCAAATCCTTTTTTGGAGAGTATAGTGATCTGGTGTGTACTCTGCGTGTATCGGCTCTCCTGCGCTAATCACTGGAAACAGCATACTTTCCCGAACCCAGAAAAGCAATCGCAAGTGCTCCCAGCAGAAAAAACATCGGAGCTTCCAGAGACCAGGCGCCATGTGCCCCCAGTGTAAAGAGGGATTTGCTGTGCACCAGGTAGACTGCCACGGCCATATTGAAAGCGATAACCCCTGCCCACCAGCGACTTCTCCATCCAAGAATCAGCAGAAGAGGCGCCAGTACTTCACCGACATAGACACCAAATGCCACATATTTCGGAAGCCCCTGCGCCGTCATCATCCCCTCGATAGATCCGATCCCATGCGCCAGCTTGTCGACCCCGTGAAAGAGCAGTAAACCGCCCACCGCCACTCTGATTATCAGTTTTCCTATACTTTGCATATCCATTCGTTTGCCTTTTTGGAAACAATTTTAGCATAAGGAGTTGACAATAGCGTTTACCCGATACTTGTTTCTGCTAAAGAGTCGTTAGGTGAAATTGGGTATAATCGCGGAATTTAATTTGAGGAATACGTTATGGAACAAGAAGTATTGGCTTATCTCAACAGCGATGGCACTATCGTCGATACACAGACTGCGGCACAAAGCGGCGAACCCGAAACGATCATCCCCTTCGACAACAGTGAAAAAGCACTCGAAGTTATCCGACACTCCACAGCCCACCTGATGGCACAGGCGATCAAAGAACTCTACCCGGATGCACAGTTTTTTGTAGGACCGGTTGTTGATGAGGGCTTCTATTATGACTTCAGGGTCAGCGAAAAGATCGGTGAAGAGGATCTCAAAAAAATCGAAAAAAAGATGAAAGATCTCATCAAAAAGAAATACAAGATCGAAAAGTATGAGATCAGCAAAGCAGAAGCGTTGGAGAAATTTTCCCAGGATGATCTGAAGCTGGCAGTTTTGAGCCGTATTCCGGATGAAACTGTTTCGATCTATAAGCAGGGAGAGTTCGAAGACCTCTGCCGGGGGCCTCATGTCCCTGCGCTTCGCTACCTGCACAACTTCAAGCTGACACGTGTCGCGGGTGCCTATCTCGGTGGTGACGAAAATGCCGAAATGCTGACACGGATCTACGGTATCGCTTTCGCAGACAAAGCGTCACTTAAGGCGCACATGCTGATGATCGAAGAGGCCAAAAAGCGTGACCACCGAAAACTGGGAACAGAGATGGAGCTCTTTATGTTTGATGAAGCTTCGGGAGCGGGACTACCCTTCTGGATGCCCAAAGGTGCGAGGCTTCGCTCCAAGCTGGAAGATATCCTCACCTCCTCTCACAGACGCAGAGGCTACGAACCTGTCCGCGGCCCCGAGATCCTCAGGGCCGACATGTGGCGGACTTCGGGACACTATGCCTGCTATGGGGAAAACATGTATCTCACCGAGATCGACGGACAGGAGTATGGCATCAAGCCGATGAACTGTATCGGCCATATCCAGATCTTCAAACAGACAGGAAAAAGCTATCGCGACCTGCCATTGAAATATTTCGAATACGGCGTCGTCCATCGTCACGAAAAATCCGGCGTACTGCACGGACTCCTGAGGGTACGTGAATTTACGCAGGATGATGCTCATATCTTCTGTACACCCGAACAGATCAAAGAGGTCGTTCTCGAAGTCGTCGAGTTTGTCGATGCCGTGATGAAAAAATTTGATTTTGACTACACGATGGAGATCTCGACCAAGCCCGATAAGGCGATCGGTGATGACGATGTCTGGGAGTTGGCGACACAAGGCCTCAAAGATGCCCTGAGCGACAACGATCTTCCTTTCGGTATCGATGAGGGCGGCGGTGCCTTCTATGGGCCCAAGATCGATGTCAAGATCACTGATGCACTAGGCAGAAAATGGCAGTGCGGCACGATCCAGGTGGACTTCAACCTGCCAGAACGTTTCAACGTCGAATATGTCGCGGAAGACAATACCCGTAAGCAGCCAGTAATGATCCACCGGGCAATCCTGGGCTCCTTTGAGCGGTTCATTGCGATCCTGACGGAACACTACGCCGGAGAGTTTCCTTTCTTTATCGCGCCGACACAGGTGATCTTCGTCCCGATCTCTGATGACCACGTCGCATACGCCAAAATGCTTAAGAATCTTTTGACTGAAGAGGGTATCGATAGCGAGATCTATGGAAAAAATGACAGCCTCAACAAGCGAATACGATTGGCAGAAAAGCAGAAGGTGCCCTATGTCGCCATACTTGGGGATGCTGAAGTCGAAAATAAAACTGTAGCGATTCGCGACAGAAGAGCCAAAGAGCAGTATAATCTAACCCAAGATGAATTTATGGTAAAATTATTGCATCAATTAAAAGAAGGAAAGATTTGAGCAAACAACACAACAGTAGGGGCAGACGAAACAAAAAAGATGATGTCATCATGAATGATAGCATCAGGGCTACAGAATTGAGGGTACTGGGTGATGATGGCGAACAGTTTGGTATCATAGCAAGAGCCGATGCGTTGCAGATCGCGGAAGATAAAGGTCTTGACCTTGTACTGGTTTCTCCTGATGCCAAACCTCCTGTTGCCAAAGTAATGGACTATGGGAAACACAAATACGAGATAGAGAAGAAGAAGAAAGAGGCCAAAAAGAATCAGAAGAAGATCGAGGTCAAAGAGGTCAAGTTCTCCTGCAAAATTGCCGATAATGATATCAACTACAAAGTCAAACATGCCAGAGAATTTCTCGAAAAAGGCAAACATGTCAAACTCAGAGTCTTTCTCAGAGGCCGTGAAATGGCAAATCCTGAGCTGGGTGTCGAAGTACTCAAACGTGTCTGGCCAATGCTCGAAGATGTCGGCAACCTGGAGAAGGATGCCCATCAGGAAGGGCGCTATATCAACATGTATGTAACACCGCTCAAAAAATAAAACTATCTCAACTCTGTAGATTAACGTGGGCAAAGATGCCCATGCCTTGGATCAATGCGAAGAGGTCAGTTCTCTAATCTCTATTACCGGGTTAAACCGCATAGGGTATAATATGCGTATTACAACTACTCAGAGAAGGAAGCAAAGCCATGACACCAGAAGAGCGCTATCAGAAACTTAAAGAATATCTTTCTGCAGAAAATCCTGTACTGCTGGATGTGATCGACGACTATGAGATCCTTGACAAAGTCGGTCACAAGCTGGGACTGCTCGCACCAAACGAAACCTATACCAGTCATATCTCTTGGTGGCCGATGATCTCCATCCTGGGAACTTTCTCAGCGGGCAAGTCAACTTTTATCAACCACTACGTCGGAGCGAAGATCCAGGAGAGCGGCAACCAGGCAGTCGATGACAAGTTTACCGTTGTTTGCTACGGGAACAATGAAACCCCTACGACACTCCCCGGGCTGGCACTCGATGCTGATCCCCGTTTCCCTTTCTATAATATCAGCGAAGAGATCAACAAAGTCGATCCGGGCGAAGGCAATCGTGTCAATCAATACCTCCAACTTAAAACACTCAAATCCCCAAAGGTAAAAGGCAAAATACTGATAGACTCTCCAGGCTTTGATGCGGACAGTCAGCGTGATGCGATCCTGCGTATCACAAGCCATATCGTAGAGATGTCGGACCTGGTACTGGTCTTCTTCGATGCACGTCATCCCGAACCGGGTGCAATGCGGGACACACTTGAACACCTTGTCGCCACAACGATCGGTCACAGAGATGCCAACAAAGTCCTCTATATCCTCAACCAGATCGACACCACCGCCAAAGAAGATAACCTCGAAGAGGTCATCGGTTCCTGGCAGAGGGCCCTCTCTCAGGAGGGTCTGATATCGGGTAATTTCTACGGGATTTACAATGAGGATGCCGCGATGCCTATCGATGATGAGGCACTGCACCATCGCCTCAAAGGCAAGAAAGATACCGACTTGGAACGCATCACGGAGAGGATGGACAAAGTCAGTATCGAGCGTGCTTATCGTATCATCAAGGCACTGGAAGATTTCTCCAGAGAGATCAAAGAGGAGAAAATACCGCTGCTTCAGGAGATCTTACAAAACTGGGTACGCAAGGTCCTCTGGGCAGATGCAGGTGCTGCTATTGTCATCCTTATCATTTTGGGTCTACTGCAGGCAGAGTTCGCTCTTTTTGATTCGTCGGCAGGCCTGATAGTTGGCCTGTCTGCAGGGGCTCTTTTGTTGCTGGGCATTCATATCAAGGCACGTAGTTTCTTCGCGCGCAGAGAGGTGAAAAAATGGCAGGAGAAAGATCCTGCCATCGCCAAAGCCATCATGCACAATACACAATGGTGGAAACCGATACTGGGCTCAGGCAGACGCGGATGGCACAAGCAGACCAAAGCCAAGCTCGATACGCTGATCTCGCAAACCAAGAGAGCCATCCAGAAATTGAATGATCAGTTCGTCAGCCCTTCAGGTGCGGGAGATGCTGACGGAAATAGGCAGAACAATCGTTAGATTCAGGATGCCTTGAACAGTTGCTGGAGCTGCTCTTAATTTTATTTAGGTATAATATCCCTCATTTTCTCTATTCCGGGCCAGTCCCAAATGAAAAAATATCTGTAAAGGAGCAAGCATATGCCAAAAATGAAAAGTGTCAAGGGCGCTGTCAAGCGTTTCAAGATCAAAAAAAGCGGCAAGATCAAAAGAGGTACGGCGTTCAGAAGCCATATCCTGACCAAGGTCGATGGCAAACACCATAGACAAATGAGATCACCAAAGCACGTCGATGCTGCGGACGTAAAAAACATCAAAGAGATGATCAACTAGTTATTTCATCACGCAATTCCCCCGATGAGGGGCAAGTTCAAGCAGAGATAATGCTTGGCACCTATGCTAACCGATTTGATCGGAAAAAGTTCAAGGTAAAGGAAAAACCATGAGAGTCAAAACAGGGTACGTCAGAAGACGACGCCATAAAAAACTGCTGAAGCAGGCCAGAGGCTTCTACAGCGGCAGAAGAAAACATTTCAGAAAAGCAAAAGAGCAGCTCGAGCGCTCACTGGTATATGCTTATAGAGACAGAAGACAGAAAAAAAGAGATTTCAGAAAACTCTGGATCATCCGTATCAATGCGGCAGCGAGATTGAACGACATGAACTATTCAACATTCATGCACGGTCTCAAACGTGCCAATATCGAACTTGACAGAAAGATCCTCGCTGATATGGCGATGAATGCACCTGAGAGTTTCACTAAGGTAGCCGAAGCTTCCAAAGCAGCACTCGCCAAGTAGACATCACGCCTCCAGAAGGCAACTCCCACCCCGCATCTTTTGATGCGGGCAATGATCTATTTTCCCAATTTATTATCTGCACTCCCGCATCAATTCATACGCGCCATACCCGATAAAATCATAGCAATTATTTCTATATTGGTCTCAATCAATCAATTTGGCAGCCATAAAGTGAGGTAAAAATTTGATACTGTTTTTGCCAAACTCTTTTGTTCCGATTTGATTGAAATTCAATACATACCCTCTCTTTGGTTGATAATGTTCTAAAAAGTAGTGATAGGATTTTGAGATTTTCATCGCTGTTAAATTTGATTTTATCTCTACGGGAATATTGTCATTGATGATGAAATCAACCTCTGCACCGTTTTTGGTTCGGTAATATTTGACATCCTGCTCTACCAACTCACGAAAAACAAAGTTTTCCAGGATCGCTCCTTGGTCAACTCTCTCATCAAGCAGATTAAAATTATTGATAATAACATTTCGAAGTCCCATATCAAAAAAGAAAATTTCAGGGTTCTTTACGATTTCCAGTCTTTTATTGGTAAAAAACGGGCTAATGGTTTTGGTCAAAAATGCTTTCTCAAAAATAGTTAAATACTCTTTTAACTGCGGCGCATTGACGCCTATGAGTGTAGAGAGGTCATTGTAGACGATCACATTTCCTATTTGCAGTGAAAGTGCCTTCAAGAGTTTATACATTTTTGTCTCATCTGCTATCTTGGCTATCTCTTTGATATCTCTGAGCAGATAAATACTCAGTAGATTTTTCAAAACTTCTATTTTTTCTTCAGTGCTTTGGCTCAGGATAACTCGGGGATATCCGCCATACGCCAGATATTCGTCAAGGTAACGATATATTCTTTTGGATACTGTCGGTGAGACAGTATCATCCGCATTCATATAAAGCTTATGGAGGTTTTCGTCTTTGGCGCGTAGAAATTCCCCATAGGAGAAAGAGTAGAGTGTAAAAACAAAGATCCTTCCCGCCAGATATTTCACGGCATTGATGGAGAGTTCCATTGCCGAAGAGCCTGTAATAAATATTTTTTTATCGGTTGTGTCATAGATGTATTTCAAATGCTTTCCGCCCATTCTGGCATATTGAAACTCATCGATGAAGATATGCTCATAGGGGTCTATATAGAGTTGAATAAAACTCTTGATGTCTTCCTCGAAGAGTACTTTGGTTTCGATATCCTCAAAGGTCAAAAAGACAGGAGTCGCAACCTTTTTATAAAAATGTTTCAAAATGGTTGTTTTTCCGACTTGCCTTGGGCCAAAAATAGCAATAATCTCCGGTGTATCTAAATAGTTCTCAATTTTATGCTCTATATCTCTTTTGTAATACATTTTGACCACGCTATTTTAAAATTATTTATTATTATAGTGTTGTTAAAGTAAAATCTTGATAAATTTTCCGTTGATTCTAAACTGCAAAGCACCATAAAGATTCTCAGGACATTATCGCTTTCCTTGTTCCGCATCTCCTGATGTGTAACGCATGTCTCAAGTATGAAAAATAGGGTTCCTTCTAAAAAACTATGGGTAACCAAAAATAAGCTATAATCCGAATAATCCCCAAATCAGGAAAAACATCATGACACAAGAACTCTTCCAAAT
>JANTGA010000061.1 GCA_024763175.1 Sulfurovum sp. | reverse complement strand
ACATAGGCATTGGGCAGCAGGACTTCACTGTCATCTTTGGCTTCAAGGAAAAGACCAAAATCGGTATCCCGCATGACCTCCAGAGTATTGACCTTTCCGATCTCGATCAAGAGATTTTTTCTTTGTTTGGCTAAGCGCTTGTTTTGCATATTTTTTCCTGCTTCAGGAGACGTCTAAAAACAATGGATATTGACTGGCTGTTTTCAGAGGCATTCTGTGATGTTTTTGGTCTTTACGATGAAGCATTATACCTTTTTGTTGCGGCAAAAATAAGCGAAAATGGAGATAATCTGGATAAAATTAACTTAGAGACAGAAATTTATTGATTCGGTAAAGTAAAAATAAGTATAATTCATAAAAAAGGTTGGAAAATGGCACTATTTGGCGGCAGTAGCAAAAATGAAAAAGCAAAAGTAAAAAGCGTTGACACGAAAGAGAGTGTTGAAAAAAAAGAGAGCGAGGTGAAAAGCAAACCAAGCAGTAACGCTATCATAGCAACGATCATCACACCCGGTACCGAGATCACAGGAGATATCAAGAGCAATGATACCGTCCATCTGGATGGTACACTCCATGGCAACGTCGTCGCCAAAAACATGGTCGTAGTCGGAAAGAGCGGTGTAATACACGGTAATGTCAAGGCGGAAAAAGTAGTCGTCAATGGTACCATCAAAGGCAATATTATGTGTAGCGACCTGGAGATAATGAAGTCAGGAAGTATCTACCAGAAGGTCGATGCGGATCGCATGATCGTAGATGGAAGCATCGAAGGCGAAGTAGTATCTCGAACTTCTATCAATGTTCTCAAAGATGGCAAGATGAAAGTCAGCCTGGTCAAAACCAAAAGAGCACGTGTCAATGGAAGCATCGAAGGCAAGATCGTCACAACAGAGCTCCTGGAAGTAGGTACCAACGGTGTCGTCCAGGGCGAAATCGTCGTCAAAAATATCCGGACAGAAGAGGGTGGCAAAATGATAGGATCGATGGCAACATACGAAGAGCCAACGCGCGGAAGTGCCCCCAAAGAGACCCCGCTCAAAAGAGAAACTGTCAAAAAGAGTCCCGAAACTCAAGCTAAAAGCACTACCCCTAAAACACAGGGATAAACTCCCGTTATCCAATCCCATTTCAGTGCTTCTTCCTGAAATGGCTTAGCAGTACATTGTCTACAACACCTTTATCTGCACGCTCCGTACCGCTCATACAAAATCATCAACAGTAAACATACCCGAAGCGAGTAAAGACTATACACCCTTGCGATAGAGGCAATCCTGACTTTACAAAAAAGGTGCATAGAGAAATGAAGATGGGTATGAACCCGGGATAAGATCATTGAGGGGTGGCTTGTGAGAACGGAACTGTTTTCCGCTCTCTTCTTTTATGCCCGCCGGGAGGAAGCAGGCAGGGTCTGCCTGATCATCAGTGGCCTAATGGACTATTTCCCATATCGGCATCGTACCGCAGCGCCATCTGTTTTGTCTCGACTGTTGAAGTTGGAATCGAGGTAATATTGCTCAACATGCATCGCTTGGGCTTTTCCGCCTCTGACCGTGCTTGTCCAGTACTCTCCGTGATTACCGACACTATAGAGCAGGCCATCTGCCTTCTCTCTAAATCCAGTCAGCGTCAGATGCAGGAAGCTGGGCGGTACAAAGGTTCCGAAGTTACCGGCACCGTTGCCCCCACTACCGTCACGAATACTGTACCACTCATCATCTGTGGCCAGTCTCCAATCTCTTGGACAAACCTGGTTGGGTGTATTGATACTCATCCAAAGCAGGTCATTGTTATTGACTCTCCAGTCTCCCGGGCCCAGGATGAAGAGGTTGTTGCCTGGATTGTCAGATTTTGCCGTGGTCGTGCCATGTGCTCCGTGTCCGGTAGAATTATCGGTATAGACGACTTGCTGATGGCCGTCACTCACGCGGCCCCACTGCCAGAGGTTACCATAGGCAAGTGTATCAGTATGGCCTGTAGGAACGGCATCGGGATTGAAATAGGGACTGCCGACTCTGGTATACTCGGCCTCCAGGTTGTGCTTGAGCCATATCGAACCATCCGGTCCCACGACCGGAGCATAAATGAAGCTGCTGTTGGCATTGTGGACATAGGCACTCGCCTTGAGTGTGAACTGACTGACATCCATACTGGTCACAGGATAGTTGAAGATCGCCAACGTTCTTCCATAGTAGTTGCCGTCAAGTTCAGCCGACTTGACAACAAATCTGCCATCGTTATTGCCCGCGCTATCATCAACCGTCACTTTCGCGATAATGAAGCCATCCGATCCTACATCCTGCGCTGACCATGAAAAGGTCAGCTTGACACCGGACTCTCCCTCTTCGGAGAGTTCTGCTGCGACGCCCACTGTCGTACTGTAGGCACCCAGATGTGCTGAGGAGCCCGCTACGGTATAGTGCAGTGCCTGTGTGATCTGGTTGGCACCGTTATCGATGACGCCCAATACACTGATCGGAGGCGTAACTCTGTTGTCTTTGACAGAGAAGATATACTGTACCGCATCTCGCGTATCGATGATCATATTATCCGGGATCACGACAGCAGGTGGGCATTCATCACCACTGGGACCGCACTCTCCGTCGCCTGCACCAGCACCTGTATCGCCTCCGCCGCCAACTTCTCCGGCACCGCCGCCTGTACCAGCACCGGCACCAGCATCTCCGCCGCCGCCTGCACCGCCGCCTGTATCTCCTCCGCCATCAGCAGGTGGCACCACGGCGCCTGTACCGGCATCTCTCACATACGCATCCGAACCACATCCCGTGGCGATCAGCGCGGCAACCGGCAGACTCAACAGTCCGATCAACTTCATTTTGTTAAAACTCATATCTCACTCCTCCTTCTAAATTTTGTGTATTGCTGTGCTCGATATCTGATGTCTGAAAGATCTCCATCTTGTGACCATAACTCATATACTGATATTTCCCAAAGAGTGTGAATTGATCACTCAGCTCATACTCTGCGCCTGCCTGCAGGCCAAATGTCACATGGTCTGCATCGAGTTTGGCATCGACATTGCTATGTCCTGTCGTATCTACCGGGATCTCCTGATACTCCAGACTGCTGTAGCCCAGGACTGCACCAAAATAAGGCATCACAATAAAATCTGAAAAACGATAGTTGATACTCGCGCTGGCATTATAGATATCTACCTGATCCAGATAGATACCCTGTAGAGAGACTGTCGTAAAGACATCCTTGGTATAACGATAACCGACACCCGCTTCCCACATGCTGGCACCATCATCCAGTACTCCTGGCAAAACTTCTACCTCCGGCATGATCAGCGATGCCACATCTGCACCGGCGATTCCGCCGCCGCCATAGATAAAGAAATTCTCCTTTACGATTCGAATCGGTTCAGAGTCCACCAAAGCAGATCCATCATCACCACCTCCATACGCAACAGAGGACAACATCACCAGAGCCGTTGTCAAGCTCACTCCCTTTTTCATAGCTTTCTCCTTATAGTAACTTCGCGCTAAAAACAAAATAAAACTTTCTAGCACTTATGAACTAATCATATCACCTGAAGACTTAATATTTTCTGATATTAAAAAGATTTTATTAAAAAATATGAATTGTGTTACGTTATGCTTGTTTTCGAGTGAAAACCAGTTTTTAGTGGAGCTTATTCTGTTGCGCAGCAATGATAATTTTTGTCTATTCATTTCTTTACTTTTCGTTAATGATTATATTATGGTACAACTAGTTAAACGTTCAATTAACAGCTCCCAAAAAATCTTTACAAAACCATTCTACTTTAAAAGAATTTCATTTTTGTTGCACTTTTAGGGCATCTATTTACTTTTTTTTGTGCTTTCTTTTGTATAATCTATAGTGCAGGTAACAAAAGTACCCCAAAGAAAAAGAAAAAGAGTTCAGATGTGTACAAAAAAAACTGTTTTTATCGTAGAGGACGATATGGTCTCTGCGAAAATACTCAAGGAGATTTTGCAAAAGGGCGGCTATGAGATCGTTGCGATAGTAGATAACGGCGAAGAAGCCATACGAAAATACAAAAAAGTCAAAGCTGATATTTTGCTGATGGACATCATGCTCAAGGGGAGACTGAGCGGCAGTGAGGCTGCTATCGAAATCCGTCATTTTCATCCCGAATGCAAAATCATTTTTTTGACCGCTTTTGCTGATCCCGAAATGATCGAATATGCTGCCGAAGCCAAAGCCTATGCTTATCTCATGAAACCCTATAGAGAAAAAGAGATCCTTGCTACGCTCAAAATGGCAACCATGCAGGAAAAACCACCCCAAAAGGAGGAGGAGACAAACCTCATCGAACTCAAGCATGGCTTTCTCTTCGATAAAAAAGAGAAACGCCTCTACAAAAAAGGGCAGGAGATTCCCCTCTCCTCCAAAAAAATAAAGCTCATAGAGCTGCTGGCAAAAAACAAGAACTCTACCGTATCCAACGAACAGATATGTATGCACGTTTGGAGCGAAACCAAAAGCAACAGTACGCTGCGATCACTGATCCATCGTTTCCGCTCTACTATCCAAGATGATATCATCGACAATGTCAATGGGGCAGGCTACTGCATCCATACATAACGGCACATTACTTCACAATTTTTCTGAGGTGATCAGCAAAATCATCCGGCTTGACAAATCCCGTCAATGTTTTATCGGCCATATAGTGATGGTCTTTATCAAAAAAGATGATGTTTGGTGTCCCGAAAAGTTCATATTTTTTGAGTAGTGCTTTATCCTCTGTGCTATTGTCCGTCAAATCTATCCGAATAAAGGTAAATTCCTGAAGTGCCTTCTGTACAGCAGGATCAGGGAAAGTAATCTCCTCAAGCTCAGTACACGCGGTACAGGAGTCCTTTCCGAAGTCCACAACGACCGGCTTGCTGGATGCAGCCACCTCCTTCTTCAGACGCTCGATGCTATATCCTCTTCGATTCTTTGTGTTACTGGTCACCTCAGGGTACGCAGCGCTCACAGCACTACCCGCAAAAGGAGCAAGCGGCCTCAGAGTCGAAGTCGCACCGCTGATCCCACCGATAAAGAGTGCCGCGCCATAAAGAAAAAACAAGATAGCAAAAAGTTTACTCAGATAGCCCCCGACTGTTTCTGGATTTTTGCCCTCAAACAGACCCAGATAGAGTGCCGTACCTATCGACATCATCGCCCAGAGGATCATCGTGAGACCAGCCGGAAGGATGCGCGCGAGCATGAAGATCGCCAATCCCAGCATCATGATCCCGAAAACCTGTGAGACTCTACTCATCCAGCCGCCCGGTTTTGGCATGAATCTACCAGCACCGATACCTACCAGTAAGAGCGGTATTCCCATCCCCAGACTCATTACGAAGAGTGCCGTACCTCCCAGCAGTGCATCGCCGGTATGAGAGATAAAGAGGATCGCCCCGCCCAGAGGCGGTGCGACACAGGGTCCCACGATCAAGGCTGAGAGCAGCCCCATAATCGCCGTACCGACGATCCCTTTGCCCTGAGCATTGTCACTGGCTCGGGTCAGCTTGCTCTGGATCGATTGCGGCAAGCCGATCTCATAGTATCCAAAAAGCGAAAAAGCCAGCGCCACGAACATCGCTGCAAAAACTGTCAATACCCAGGGGTTTTGCATCGCTGTTTGGATATCTGCCCCGAGCAGGCCTGCCACCAGTCCTACTGCCGTATAGGTCACTGCCATCGAGAGGACATAGACCAGCGAAGTAAAAAATGCCTTTCCTACACTGCTCTGCCCCTCGCTGGATTGGGAAACAATAATAGAAGAGAGGATCGGGATCATCGGAAAGATGCAAGGCGTCAATGACAAGAGCAAACCAAAGATAAAAAACAGCAGGATAATAAAAACAGAACTCTCACTGCCCAGCACATCGGCAATCTTTGCACTGTTCCCTTCGTGTGTCAGGGAGCCGATTTTTGCCAAAACACCCTCTTGTAGATTTTCGGCACTGCCCTTCTCTTCGATACTTTTCCCGGCTTCCGGGGAAGTTTTTTTGCTCTCAGCAGCGCCACTCGACTCTGCACCATCAAAATCAAAGTTTCTCTTTTGGGGCTGATAGCATATCCCGCTGTCAGAGCAGCCCTCAAACTCAACGGAGAGCGAATAGGCGCCCTTGACTTTAGACTCGATAGCGTCTACGGGTATTTTGATGATCACCTTGCCTTCATAGACTTGCTCCCCATCCACTTCATGGGGGGCGGGTTTTTCGAATGTTTTGATTTCAAACGACTTGGGCCTAGTGACCTTGACTTGCAGAGAATCATCATAGATATGGATCTTCTCTCCCAGCGTGATCGTCGTTTCGATCATCTTGTCTTTCTTGACCGAAGAGACCTTGAATGCCTCCTCGGGTTTCAAAAAAGTCTGCCTTTTCACTGCCGTATCAAAACCGGCACCCAAAAGAAATGTAGTAAAGAGGAGTATGATTTTGACCATCTTTGACATCTTGGCTGATCCTTGTTTGTGTTTTAAAAGAATTATAATAAAGTTGCGTGTACACTCTGTGTAGCTTGCGTACTATAGCGCATATTCGTAAATGTATTGTTAATATTAATCGCACAAAGGTAAACAATGTCCAACCACTTAGCCAATGAACACTCCCCTTATCTCCAGCAGCATGCCGGCAATCCGGTAGACTGGTACCCCTGGGGAGAGGAAGCGTTTCAAAAAGCAAAAAACGAATCGAAGCCGATCTTTCTCTCCATCGGGTACAGCAGCTGCCACTGGTGTCACGTGATGGAGCGGGAGTCTTTCGAGGATGAAGCGATCGCCAAAGTACTCAATGAGCACTTTATCTCCATCAAGGTTGACAGAGAAGAGCGGCCTGATATCGATAAGCACTTCCAGGAGGTTTATCAGCTGATGAATGGGCGTCCGGGAGGCTGGCCCACCTCCCTCTTCCTGACAGATGAGCTCAAGCCGTTCTACGCAGCTACCTACATCCCTCCCAAGCCTAGATACGGGATGATGGCATTTGATCAGCTCCTGGAGACCATTGATACAAAATACCAAAATGACAAAAAGCTTCTTGTCGAAAAAGCAGATGAGATACTGCGTTTTCTCAATCCCAAAAAAGAGAAGATACAAGCTACCAAGCTCGATATCTCGATCCTGAGTCGCTTTGAGTCGCAGGCCAGGCAGCTTTTCGACCATGCCAATGGCGGTTTCAATACTGCACCGAAGTTTCCGCAGGCATCCACGCTCGACCTTCTGCTGGATCTCTATCGGCTGACAGACAACAAAGAGACACGCAATATGGCGCTCAAAACACTCAAATCAATGACACGGGGAGGCTTTTATGACCGTGTGGATGGTGGTTTTTGCCGCTACAGCACTGATGACGCCTGGCTCGTACCGCATTTTGAAAAGATGACATACGACAATGCCCTGCTGAGTGAGCTTTTTCTCAAAGCATATGCCCTCACCCAAAAAGATCTTTATCGCGAGATTGCCTTCGAATCGATCGATTTTATGATCGGGCGCATGAGCGAAGCTGATCTCTTCTACTCTGCCAGTGATGCCGATACCCAAGGAGAGGAGGGAAGATACTTTGTCTACCGTTACGACAAAGCCTTGAAGTCCTTTGGGAAGGCCGGCATCCCCAAAGAGGAGCATCCCGGGCTTGCCGCTACTCTGGGGATCACGCCAAAAGGGAATTTCGAAGGCAAAAATATCGTTCGCATCGAAGACCCGGCACACCTGGATATACCCTACTACCGAGAGGCGATCGCCGCACTGAAAAAAAGAAGAGAGAAACGAGCCTATCCCTTCATCGATAAAAAAGTACTGGTCTCCTGGAATGCGATGATGATCAAAGCACTCTTCAGGGCCGGGCGTATCGAGAGCAAGTATCTCAAGCAGGCAATCGCCTCACTTGATGCCCTCACCAACACCATGTATCTCAACGGCGAACTCTATCACTCGGCACTGATCGGAAAAAAGCCGAAGATCAAAGCATTCCTGGAAGATTACGCTTATCTCTGTGAAACGTTGATCGAAGCCTACGAAAGCACACTCGACGAAATATATCTGATCACTGCCGTGAAGCTGGCCAACCGTGCGATCGAGAAATATTATGATCAGGGGCAGTGGAAGTTTTCACGGGGTGAGTTCGAGACCAAGGCTGATACTTATGACAGTTCGTATCCCTCATCCATGGCAATGATGCTGGATGTCCTGCTCAGTATCTCATCGCTGGTAGACCCCGTCTACAAAAAGTTTGTTTTCAAAACACTGGAGGTGTACTCCTATGACATCATGCGCCAACCGATCTCAACACCCCGCATGAGCAAAGTCATCATACGCTACCTCAAGGATGATATCATTATCAAGGCTGACGAAGAGAGACTCAAAAAGCACATCGCTGACCGGGACAGATCCGCCTATCCCTTCACTTACATCAAAGCTGACAAAAACGATGGCTTCATGCTCTGTACCTCCAGCAGCTGTTTCGGACACGAAGCAGACTGGAAAGGTGTCAAAGAGGTGATCGGGAGGAGATAAGGCTCTCCTCTTTCTCTCCAGAAAACTCCGACCATATATAGAAGAATGATACACAGATGTTTTCTGTAAAATCTTGCATAACCGCGCCAAGCATAATCCGTGTTAAATGATAATAGTTCTCATTTTAACCGATGATTAAGCTTGTGTATGGAATACTTCGCGAAATTATTGAGAATGAATCTCAATATAGAAAAATAGACAAGGAAAAGAATTGGAAAAAGTTGTCATAGCATTGGCCGGACAGCCCAATGTCGGGAAGAGTTCTCTGATCAATGCAATTTCGAATGCCAAACTCAGGGTGGGTAACTTTACAGGAGTTACCGTAGACAAAACAGAGATCGAGTTTACGATCCATGATGATACCGGCTCCAAGGATTATGAGATCCATATCATCGATCTTCCCGGGGCCTATTCACTCACAGAATATACCATCGAAGAGAAAGTAACCAAAAGCTTCCTGCAGAGTGATGAGTACGATATCATCGTCAATGTCGTCGACGCAAGCAACCTTCAGCGAAACCTGCTCTTCACCACACAGATCCTCGAAACCGGCAAAAAAGTCGTCGTCGCCCTCAATATGATCGATGAAGCCAAAAAAGAGGGGATCGAGATCGATGAGAAGCAACTCTCCGTCATCCTTGGCGTCCCCTGTATCAAGACCAGTGCCTCGACAGGAGAGGGAGTAGACGCACTCAAAAAAGCGATCGTCGATACCTACGAGAAGAAGGAGACGACTGCCAAGGTCATCTATAGCGACCCCATCGAGGAGGAGATAACTTCGATCACCTCATTTTTGAAAGAAAAAAACTACAAAAGCACCATCCCCTATCGCCATCTGGCCGTCAGGCTGCTGCAGGAGGATCCGGATGTCTACAAGCAGATGCACGATGAACCGATCTGGATCGAACTGCTGCCCATCATCAGGGAGGCGCTGCAGCATATCTATCTCCATCACGATACGAAAGATCTCGATTCTATCTTCGCCGATGAGCACTTCGCTTTTGCCAAGGGAGCCAAGATGGAAGTGATGTCAGTCAAGTCGATGCGTGCCAAAAATATGACCCAGAAGATCGACAACCTCCTGATCAACAAGATACTGGGGATACCGCTCTTTCTCTTCTTTATGTGGGGGCTTTTTCAACTCACCTTTAAGCTGGGTGCGCTTCCGATGGACTATATCGATGCCTCATTTGTCTGGCTGGGAGAACAGGCCAAAACGGTACTTGGCGAAGGGCAGCTCAGCTCACTCATCGCTGACGGCATCATCTCTGGCGTCGGCGCAGTCGTCATGTTCCTGCCCAACATCATCATCCTGTTCATCGGTATCGCGCTGCTGGAGACAACAGGATATATGAGCCGGGTCGCCTTCCTGCTGGATGGCTTCTTTCACAAGTTCGGCCTGCACGGCAAGAGCTTCATTCCTCTCGTCACCGGATTTGGCTGTTCCGTCCCTGCTTATATGGCAGCACGAACACTCAAGAACGAGAAAGACCGTCTCATCACACTCTTTATCATCGGATTTATGAGCTGTGGTGCGAGACTGCCGATCTATGTCCTCTTCGCCGGAGCATTTTTCGCCAAGGAGCAGGCGGGAAATATCCTCTTTATTATCTATATCTCCGGTGCCCTGCTGGGACTGCTGATGGCCAAAGCACTCAAAATATTTGTCTTCAAGGGAGAAGATGAGCCTTTCGTCATGGAGATGCCAAAGTATCGTATGCCCTCCTTCAAGCTCATCTGGCACACTGTCTATGGGCAAGCCAAGAGTTATCTCAATAAAGCGGGTACCTTTATCCTCGCGGCGACGATACTGATCTGGTTTGCCAGCAACTATCCCAAAAATCCGGAGCTGGAAACAAGCTACCAGACCAAGATAGAGCAGGCATCAACTGACACCCAGAAGCGTCAACTCAACAATGAGCTGACACTCAAACTGCTCGAAGAGAGCTATCTGGGCAAGATCGGCCATGCATCCGAGCCCTTCTTTGCGCCTCTGGGGATGGATTGGCGTATGGCTGTCGCACTCGAAACAGGACTTGCAGCCAAAGAGGTTGTTGTCTCCACGCTGGGTGTACTCTATGCACTGGGTGATAATATAGACGAAAACAATAGCGGACTCGTAGCGCAGATCAAAGCCAACATCCCCTTCGCTTCGGCAATCGCCTTTATCGTCTTTGTCATGATCTATCTGCCGTGCCTGGCAGCATCAATGGTCTTCGCCAAAGAAGCCGGTGGCTGGAAATACCTGGTCTATCTCTTCGTGATGACCTCTGCGAC
>JANTGA010000060.1 GCA_024763175.1 Sulfurovum sp. | reverse complement strand
AGCATATGATCGCTAAAGTATTGGGTATATCACAACAGGCAGTGAATGGGATAATTAAGAGGAATAGGAAATGAGTTGTTATTGTCACCTGACCCCTCCCTTGCCCCCTTGTTCGTGACCCCTCCCTTCGCCTCTCCTGCTGATGTATAATCACAACTGACATTTTATCGGAAAGGCGGGTGGACAATGGCACAGGGATGGAAAACAACTGACGAAGACGAAAGAGCAGTTCGGAGAGAAAAGCCAAAAAGGGCGACTTCAACATCGAAAAAACTTCAAGAAAAGCAGATATATTTGATACCCAACGCGTACTTTTTGAGACTACTATTTACCACTGATCCCAACATACAAATCCGCCATCTCCTTTTCAAATTTCACAAACCTTCTATCCAGATCCTTTGCGAGTTCGGCTTTTTCCCGCTCTTCCAGGAATGAATACTTGATGCTGTTATAGACATACTCTTTGATGCGGCCATAGGAGGGATGATAGCGTGTAGCCAGAAGCGTATACTCGTGCGTCAGATTGTTTCTGGAGACACCTGAATCATCGGTGGCTATCACCATCGGTACACCGTAGGCGTCATAGATCATATAGGGATGTTTTTTGCCTTTTACCCCCAGTATGAACACATTGCTGCTGAAGTTGATCTCTATGACGGAGTGCTTTTTGATATCTTCGAGCAGCTTTATGGGAGCCTCCTCATAGGGCAGATCGACACCGTGTCCTATACGCTCTGCATCAGCGATCTCTCTCGCCTGCCTGATATGAAATGTCAGGTTTTTCGGCCTTACCAGTCCCAGGGTCAGTTCGCCTGCGTGAAGTGACCTGTGGACACTTGGGTATTTGCTTCACCATCAAGATAAGGATTCTTATTCTTGGAAGTGATGCTTCAGCTTCACCTAAACACTTTCCGAAGCTAAAGCATCGGTTCCAAAAATACATATGTTCTCTTAACTTAATGGCAATGGAAGTGCCCTTAAATCTCTCCAACTCTTGCCAGCACTTTTTCGATCAAACTCTCGGATACAAACACATCTGAATCTATCAGTTTTTCCAAATCTGATCGGATAGATTTGAGCTTTCCTGTCTCTTTTGCCAACATCATCACGCCTAATGACCCAATAACTTGAACATCATTTAATTGTGCGAATCGCTTTGCTCGCTGGTCATCGATAAGCAAAAAATCAGAATGTGACTGTTTATACAGAGCGATTGCCTCGAGCTCGCCCAGCCCTAATCCCATACGGACAATAGTCAAATCAACAGATACAACTTTATCTTTCAAGAAATTTTTGAGTTTGAGACTTTGGGGTTTTCCGGGAATGATTACTTCATCGTAGACGGCTTTGGGTACCACTACTTCACCAAAGATAGACGCCAGCAGATCAAGCCTGCCCATCGTTGAGAGGGCTACCAAGGCAGAACTATCCCCGACGATCATGTCAGAAGCCGCCTGGCAGCTTCTACCTCCTCTTCGATATCATAGTCATTGATCACTGGTATATTATTCTCTTTCAATAGTTTCATAAACTCATAGATATCCATAGAAGACAATTTGGCCCCCTGAGTAATGGAAATCTGCTGCGACTTATAAAGCTCCAAGGCCAGTTTTTGTTTGAGAAGTTGCGTCAGGCTCTGCTCTGTCTCGTTAATGCCAAATACGATATTATCAGGTATGTTGATCGACAGTTGCATAAAACCTCCTTTTAAATTGCTTCAAGTATAACCAAAAGTTGATTAATTATCTATAGACTTTTTAATACACAATCTCCCCCAGATCGATCACCTCTTTCTCTTCCTCGACCCTGAATACAATATCTTCCCGCTTTTCTCTCTTCTTCCCATAGCCTGTATAGACTTCGGCGCGTATGACTGTCGGGCCGGTCAGTTTCTGCTGTGACGTGCCATAGTACTTGACTTTGATCTGATACGCTCCCTTTAGTGCTTTTTTGAGCATAAACTCCTCAGGGCCGTAGCCGCGCGTCATATCGTTGGAGATCTTGCCGCCATTTTTTGATACACGGTTGCCGTAAAAAGTTTTGATTCCCTCAGGGTCGATCACCCAGAGGTCCATATCGGTATTGTCTGTACTCCAGTTGATGACGATGCGGATATCTACCGGCATTCTGGCGATCAGGCGGCGGTCAATGCGGGAAGTGTTGAGTCTGTGCTTCATAATGAGATGGTTCATCTCATTGATCGTGACGATCTTACTGCCACCAAAACGTCCGTGCCAGTTGTGTGTGATGATAAAATAGTGCAGATTCAGCGCTCTTTGATATCTGCCGGCTCTCTCATACGACAAGGCAAGGTCTCTGGTGGACTGCGGCTCGAACGGCCTCAGCTCTCTGACTTTGGCGAAGAAGAAAATGGATGTTTTGTCCAGATGATACTCCTGGAGCTTAAAGGCAAAAACCCGGATAAACTCGCTATTTTCAAAGTCTAGCTCCAATAGATTTGAAAGGATCAGCAGCGACTCCTTCTTCAGCCCTCTCTTGCGGAAATAGTCAGCCATATCGATATAGAAGGCCGGCTCATTCCTGTGTGTTTTTCTCAGTTCGAAGTAGCGGTCGAGCAGCTGCTTTTTGGAGAGAGAATCCAACCCATTGAGATAGGCGGCATTGGATTGCCAGGCTTTGAGGGCGATTTTCGGCTGACTGGAAGTTTTGCCTTTTTGGGCAGCTGCCTTTTTCTTCGCGCTGCTCTGTCTCTGAGCTGATGGCGCGGGCGCGGGCTCTTCAACCGGTGCGATATCCCCACCCATTCCGCATCTTCCATTGTCCTGTATCTCTTTTTTACTGAGAGGAAATTTGCTTCTGTACCATATTTTCTGCTCTTTCAATAGCGAAACGGCCTCTTGGATCGCCTGCTCTCTTTCACTCTTTTTTTCTTGTTTCTTCTTTTTGAGCAGTGCATCGTATTGCTTGCGCATCGGTTTGGGCGGCACGATCTCATAGCGCACATAGTCTTCGATACTCTCCAGGACGATCATCGAGGTATATTTGCTAACGATCCTGTATTTTTTTGACAGGGCGATGATCTGCTTTTTGTTCTGGCGTGATCGCATCGAAAGATACTCTATCTTTGCGCCCGCCCAGACTCTCGAGATCAAGTCGCTTGGCGCACTCTCCAAGATCGATACCTTCTGCTCCTGATCTCCCATTTGATAAGTAAATGAACCTTTGCGACCCTTCATCCTGCCCAGGACGATCATACGCTCGCCCAGCTTTTTGGTATAGATATCGTAGAGGGATTTGGAGTGCTTTCTGATACGAAACGTATCATCCTCATCCAACTCAATGATGGCATCATCGATCCCCATCTGCGAAAGATCGAGATAATTTCCTCCCGATTTTTTGGCGATATAGCGCATCGTATCACTATCGGAACCTGTCGAAGAGTTGATCGCTATGACCGGTCTGCCTTTGCTGACGGCAACATCATCACTGAAGGTATTGATACCGTTGCTGAAAAGAAAGGTAAATCGTGTATTTTTGTCTATCCTGAGTTTGGAGAGGTCTTTGGCGCCGTTGTATCTAAGCGTCTCCAGTCTCTTTTTCAGCCGTCCCCACTCCCCGCCGGCTACGCGGAATGAGCCCTGAGAGTGCAGGGAGAGATCGAGTGTCTTGAGTTCCACACGGTATGTCGTACCCTTGTGCTGAGCAAAGAAACGATCCAGAAATGCCAAATCTTTCGCTTTGTCACTTTTGCCGCTGCTTAGCGAAGTATCCCAGATGATACCGATCGTTTCATACTTTTCATCCTGACTGAATAGACTCTTTTTTCCGGATCTATCGACAGGCAGTACGGCCATAAACCAGTTCGCATTTTTGCCACGGCTCTTCTGGAAATAGACTTGGTGATGGTCTCTTCTTTCTATCGACAGAACGATAGGCTTGCTGAGCTTCATGTTGCGTTTTTGGTATTCCAGAAAATACCCCGTCTCTTTCCGGTCAAACACCTGCCCCTTCATGGGCCCCGAGAGCTGCACGACAGGCGTATCGGAGGATTCGATCTCAATATGCAGTGAAAAATCGGGGATTTTTTTGGAGCTGACAAAGGGGAGTCTATATCGATACCGGTTTTTCTTCTCGCTGAGCAACTCCTCTACAGTGACCCTGACCTTTTTGTAACCCTTTGCCGGGAGGGGATAGAGGCGGAGCTTGTAATTATTCCCGATCGTTTTTTCGATGATGCCAGGATCGATATTGCGCCGTATCGTATCCTCAAAAGCTTTTTTGGCCTTCGCCTTGTCCACCACCACACTCTCGCGATACACACCATCCATATCCAACGCATATCCGACGACAGACTGTCCGCCCAGCAGAGGAAGCTTGAGCTCACCTTCGAGTATCCGCTCATTGGGATTGTAAAAAACCATCTCATAACTGGTCTGCGCGATCGGGCCCGCGATCTTGACGCTGACATCGAGACGGCTGAGTATGATCGGCTTGTGTTTTCCCTGAAGTGTTACTATGGGCAGAGTTAGCACCCTGCTTTGGGCATTTGATGACGAAGAACTGCTGAACAGAGAGCCGAATATATCCGACACATCACCGGATGCCTGTACGCTTACGAATGCAAATATTACACTTAGGATCCATACTAACTTTTTCATCTTGATATGTCGTGCTGTACCAAATAGCCTTATGCTCATTCTTTTCATTTTTTCTCCCCAATTACAGATTTGTTCACTTCCTGTCCTTTATTGCTCTCCCGATACACTGCAAATACAGACACTCCTTATCTAAAATCCTGAACACTCTTTTTCGCTCCGGATATCTTTACTGTACAACCATTTGTCCACCACTATATTTCCCCTATTATCGATAACCCTATGACGCACAGAAAGTGTACATACAGGTTCATTGCATCCATCACAGTCCGAATAAGTCAAATGGTTTTCACGCACAATGTAAACATTGCCCACCTTTTTGTATCGGACATGACTGTTCACTTCAGATAGAAGGAAAATACTCAATTCGGCAGGCGTATCGATAGTGCCCAGGAAATCCAAAAGCTCTCTGAGGGAATTGATCGTGTATACCTCAGCGTTGCTGTCTAGATAGTGCAAATTATAATATCCTGCCAGTTCACCGCTTATAAAATATCTCTTCCAAAATGAATTGCGCGGTTTGACCAGTCGGACTGAATCTATCTTCTTTTTTTCTCTCCCCGTGAGTTTCCCGTAAGCTGACATATCGAAAGAGTAGCCGGTTTCATACTTTCCCCCTGTATCATACTGTCGTATATCAAAATACTTCACAGGCTTTGCCAAATGCACATCGCTGAGCATAGCCAACTTGAGAGATTTCAGCTTTTTGCCCTCATTCTTTTTCAAAGGCTTGTATTTTTGAAGTTCTTTTTTGCCCGATGCATGTGATCCGACAGCCAAAACTTCGATACTCGTGCTCACAACAATAGATATTAGCAGCAGCACTTTAAATAGCTTCATTTTATTCTCCTACACTCTTTTAGTCAATCTGCTTTTTCATTTCGAACGACTCTATGCTGCAATGATCCGCATCCGCCAAACAGAAAGATCGGCACGAAAGTAAAATTAAAAAGTTGGAGAAGCGTACTCGAAATATTTTCACACCGATGAGATACTGAAGTTTTAAAAATCGAAACATCAGTGCATTCAGCGCAAAACGCTGCAGTTAACCCAATGTATCGTAGCCACTTAAAGGAAGCTCTTTGTGTGGCACCTCCAGTGATTCACCAATGAGATCGACATGTTTCAGCACCTCAGTAAAATAATGATCCAATCGAGCCAATAGCATTATTTCCGCCTTCAAATATTGTTTGTGCTGCATTATACCAAAAAATGGATTTTCATCCATCTTTTTAAACAGATCACATGTTTTTTGTATATTGGCTTGAACTCAAAATTATGCTACAATAAAAAAATTATATAAAGGATTCTGAGTATGTCAAATATAGAGTTGCTTCCCAAATACACCTATAGCGATTATGAACTGTGGGAGGGGGATTGGGAGCTGATAGAAGGCATACCCGTCTCTATGGCTCCGGCACCTATGAGAATCCACCAAAACATAGCGACGCAGATACTCACTGCGATGCAAAACTCTTTCGATGAAGAAAAATGTCCCGAATGTTATGTGTCATTCGAAAACGACTGGAAAATATCGAATGATACTGTTCTGAGACCTGACATTGTCTTTGTCTGCGACGATGATAATGAAAAGTATCTGACCAAAGCACCCAAAATAATCATAGAGATTCTCAGTCCATCGACTGCAAAAAAGGACGAAACGGTAAAATTCAACATCTATGAAGATGAAAAGGTAAAATACTATATTTTAGTTTACCCTGACGACCTCAGGGCAAAAGCATATATTTTAAAGGATGGCAAATATACCAAATTGGGTGATTTTACGAAAGAGAAACTCGTTTTTGATGAGATAGCATGTGACTTGGAGATCGATTTCGATACAGTTTTCAGACGGTTTAGCCGATAGTGGTATCCTGAGTACTTCAAAACTGTTACACCAACGGTTTCTCGTTTCCACGGTCTCCGTGGGAATACATCTTCAATACAAAATTGCACCAAGTATGCCATTCCAACGCTGGAGCGTTGGAGCGAGTTAACCCTATTGCGTCAAAAGTTTACAATTACTACTGGTAGGGTCTTCGCAGACAAATCGACTATTAGTAAGATTAAAATCAACATCTCCAGCGATAGGCATCCGGAAAGTATAGGTTACATTGTCTGGCGTATACCAACATTCACGAGCATTACTATCCTTGCATGATTGTAGTGTATATTGGAAAATAGGACTTGATGCATCACCGTTAATACCATCAAATATTGGCGCATTATAACCCTTTGAAGCTGTCAGGCCTAAGCTCGTAATGGGGGTAAAATCTCCTCGCAAAATCAGCTTCTGTCTCTCTGTAGCCACAGCACTTCTGATGCTGGCTACGGTAGACTTGGCTTTGGAGATCACAGCGTCATCTCTGTTGACTGCAAACCTAGGTATGGCAACAGCTGACAATATGCCGATCACCACGATGACAAATACAAGCTCCAGCATGGTAAAGGCTTTTCGTTTTTTTAAGTGCATTAATATTCCCTTTATATCAAAAATGAATTTTATTTGTTATTATAGCGAATTTCTTACTGTATGATAAAAGAAGTTTTTGTACTTTGGCGCGATACGAGGATAGCAGAGTTTGGCTGGACAGTATGCATAAAATGAGAACTGCTACCCATCTTGTGATTCTCATATTAGATCAATAGGATTGAGCCTAATTTAAATCTTTTGCGCTGTAGTCCACTTGCTACTATCTAAAGCGAGTATGATTTTTTGGTTTCATTGTTTAAAATATTTTTTTTGATTTTTTCTCTGGCTTGGAAGGCTACAGGGGATGCAGGCAGAGTTGGCTCCAGCGTAACTGTCAAATTATAATCTTGACCTTCTACTTCTCCTCTAAAATTGACTATCTTCTCTCCGTCACACCAATAGTCTACACCATCACTACCATCTACCACTGCATCAACAAAACCATTTGATCCTGATTCTATTGTGTCAGCGGTGTTGATGTTGCTCATGCTACTTATGCGTGCAGTGCTAAACTTGGCATGTCCATCCCTTGTGTAGGTAACTGCAACTTCTGATAGAGACTGCCCAACCTCTTGCACGCATACAGTTGCCATTGCATCTGTTCTACCTGTCGCTAATCGAGGTATCGCTATTGTTGCCAAAATCCCGATAACAACAATAATAAAAATCATCTCAATCATTGTAAAAGCATTATGAAGGTTTTTCTGGATTGTCACTCGTATTGCTACCTATAAATTAGTTGTGCAGGATATATTCAAAACAAATCAAAAGTCGGCAAGAAGTAGGTAATTTACAATTTTAAAGAGGACGCATCATCTCTTGGAAGATGATGCGCAATCAAATTACAAAGAAATCTTTTTGGAGGTCGCTCCATTTGTAATATTCTTCGTAATGTCTGCTGCGGCTTGTGTTGCAGCCGGAGAATCCGTAATGGTGCCTGCTACGGGCGTAATGGTCAAATTGTAGTCTGTTCCTGCCTGTACTGCGCTAAAATTTACAACTTTTTTGCCATCACAATAATAATCTGCGCCAGTAGTACCATTAACTACATCGTCAGTTTTGACAGCATTCTGCCCTGCTGCGGGTGTAGCCTTATCTTGGATATTGGTCATGTCCTGTATTTTCATCGTACTAAAATCAGCATAGCCCTTTTTGGTATATTGGCCAGTAATTTCAGACAAAAGTTGACCTGCCTCGTGTACACATACTGCAGCCTGGGCATCTGTTCTGTTCGTAGCCAATTTAGGTATCGCTACCGCTGCCAAAATTCCGATAATAACAATAACAAAGATCAATTCGATCATTGTAAATCCGCGTCTCATGTTTGCCATGATAAACTCCTGAAAATAAATTTTAGATCCGATTCAATAACCGGTCCACATTTATTTTATCTCTAATTATCTTAAACGATTATAAATAACAAAAAAATATGGAATTTTCTCGTTCCCAATGCTCTCCATGGGAACATGTCCCCAAACATAAACCCGCCCCCACTTATGCTATAATTAACAAATATCCGGCATCATCGAGAGGAGACGAAGCGAAATGGGCAATCTGGCATACAGCGAAACATATACCATAGATGATTACAGGCAATGGGAAGGCGACTGGGAGCTGATATACGGTGATGCGTATGCTATGGCACCATCGCCGATGTACTCACATCAGTTTACTTCTCTGAAAATAGCGAGACAATTTGACGAAAAGCTGGAGGAGTGCGAAGCCTGCTCGGCAATCATAGAGATGGATTGGGAAGTATCCGGCGACACTGTCGTGCGGCCCGATGTGATGGTCATCTGCTATGAACCTGGCGAGAGATTGTCCAAAAGACCGGAAATCGTCATAGAAGTCGTATCCCCCACGAGTGCCAGAAGAGATGAGATCCTGAAACCAGAACTCTACAAGAGCGAAGGCGTACCCTACTATATACTGGTATACCCCGACAGCAAAAAAGCGAAAGTGTACGAACTAATCGACTACGAATACCGAAAAGTAGGTGATTTTGGCGATGAAAGATACAAGTTTGAGACAGATAAATGCTCGATAGCGTTTGAATTTGGACTCATCTGGAGGAGGTCGAAATAAGCAGATCCGCTTGTCGATGGCAAGTATGACAAGCAGGGGGATTTTCAGGGGAAAGCTATGACTTCGAAGAGACGGCCTGCGGAGCCTCTATCGATTTCGACAAGGTATTGAGGCGCTTCAGGAAGTAAAAATAAAATCTATCCTGCTATTTTCTAAAAAACCTGTGAAAAGTCTATCGCACTCCGGCACGCATCCGAAAGCTCAAAATCAACGCTATTCTCTTTGGTATACTTGCCTATATGCTGATATTTTCCATCAATGAGTTTGAAAATATCCGTGATCTCCGTATGAGGTTCGACGATAACATAAAAGCGTACACCCTCCCTCTCATAAAGATCCTTTTTGGTCGTGACATCTTTGAGTGCTGTCACCCTGGAGAGCACCTCTACGATCAAGGGAGGGGTTTTGGAGAAATACTGTGCCTCCGTCTCTTCACAAAAGAGCGCCACATCCGGCTGTACTACAGTACTCTCGTTGATCTTCCAGTCTATAGGTGAAATATAAAATTCACACGCATCGTTACTGCAAACCAAATGATCACCGAGCTCTTTAGCGATCCTCAGAACTACTCTTTGGTGCTTCGGATAGGGCGCAGGCGACATCGCATACGCCACGCCATCAATCAACTCCCAGCGATCTTCCCACTGCCGGTAGTCATCAAATGTATAGTATTGAAAATTATCATAGTCAATTGCTGCCATCACATCTCCTTTCTCTTTACAGTCATTATAGAGTAATGTCTTTTATAAGTCAATATTGGGAGCGGTACAAAATGGCGCTACGCCGCCCTGTTCTCTCTCAGCATCCTGTCTGCACTCAGGCTGGCGATCATCGAGAGGATCACGTAGGCGAGGAAGAAGTAGAGACCCACCTGTACTTCAGCGCGGCTCATCTCTCCTTTGCTCCCCGAGAGATAGACGAGAAAGGTCGCGACGACGAAAACATCGGCCATCGACCATTTCCCCAGAAGCTTGAAGAAATGCACGATGGGATGCACCGCTTTGATCCGGACGAAAAGCGCCACGAAGAGCATCGATAGTGTCTTGAGCAGGGGCAGCGCGATGGAGAAGAGCAGCAATGCACCGCCTACGACATAGTCATGACCCTCGAAGAGCTTGCCGATCGATCCGAGGACACCCTTGGATTCCATCTGTAGTACCACATCCCCCAGGTACTGCACCTCCTTGTGGATACTCATCATCATGATCGGCATCAGCAGCCCGCCGGCCAGTGCCATCAGGGCGGCCAGGCTCACCGTCACCGTATACGCCTGCAAAGTCATCACAAAATAAAAAAGCAGAAGCAGAGCAGCGGCCCCCATCGCATAGAGAGTATACCGGGTCGCCCGCTCTTTGAAAAACTGCTGTGTCTCTATCTGCTTTTTCTGCTCTTTGAGCACTTTGTCATATCCATCATAGAAACCCAGAGAGAGGAGATCTCCCAGTTTTTTGAGCTTGTTGGTACTGAGCTGCGTGACATTGTGCCTCTCGACGATGATGCGTGACATCTCTTCGTAAGATTTGGCATTTTGATATGCCTTCAGTGTGAAAAACCCCATCCCTGCCAAGATAATAGCTGCCAATACGATACTCAAAGTCTGTTTCATAGCGCCATTATAGCGTATTGCAGACTCCTTGGCTATACTGTCACTATGAAAACACTGGAAAAACTCAAAATCATCGCTTCACAAGCAGGCGAAATCGTCAAAGAGGGCTATCGCAGCAGCAAAGAGGTGAGCCACAAAGGGCTCGTCGATCTGGTCACGGACTATGATGTCCGGACAGAAAACTACCTCATCAAAGCACTGCAAAAGGACTTCCCGGAGTATACACTCGTCGGTGAAGAGAGCCACCACGGAGGCTACCACTACGCAAAGGCGATCTACATCGACCCTATCGACGGTACCACCAACTTCGTCCATGGCATCCCCCATCTGGCGATCTCTCTGGGTGTCTGGGAAAATGGGCACCCCGTTATGGCCGTCGTCTACAATCCCATACTCGAAGAGATCTACTGGGCAGCAGCAGGCAAAGGTGCCTATCGCAATGATACCAAGCTTACCGTCTCACCCCAGACAGCACTACAGCAATCCCTCATCGCCACCGGCTTCCCCTACGCCAAGGTCAATCGGGGCATCGAGTACC
>JANTGA010000059.1 GCA_024763175.1 Sulfurovum sp. | reverse complement strand
CCTCCGGGAATTGGTAAATAGCTATCTTCTTTGCCAAACCTATATGCTTGGCAATTGTTGTACCGTTATTGGTTACAAATGCTACTCTCATTTTGCCCTCATCTATCATCTCAGTATCATCACTTCCCTGAACTTCACCTATTTTGCTCCAAAACCCGGCACCGCGACCTTGGCCGCGTCCATCACGGGCTCTACGACCTCTTGTACTGCCATATCCCATACCCAAACCTTTTTCATGTTCAAAAGCTCCGGCTCCTCCGTTACGGAACCCTTTTCCAAAACCTTGACCTCTTCCAAGACCTTGACCTCTTCCAGTGTTTCTTCTTCCAATCATTGAAAATCCTTTCATTTGATAATTATCATACATAAATATTATGCACATATGTGCAAATATAGCACAATTATATTAATTTCATCTTATGTTTTTAATAATTTAAGATATCTTTCTCAATCCGACTTTTAGACTAAATAAGTATTATTTAAGAAAAAAATGGTAGGCTTTCAATCTATAACTATTGATACTGATTATTATTATGATTAGTAATAAAGGTAAAATAATGCAACTCAATCAACGCTCTATGGAACACTTCCCTATTCAACTTTTTGCCGTAGTAATGGGACTGTCCGGTTTTACCATTGTATTTGCCAAAGCATATCACCTGATAGATATGCCTTACTGGATCTACGGTGCACTGCTGTTGGCAGACACTATTCTGTTTTTAGGCATATTTACTGCCTATATCTTCAAGTGGCTGCTCTATCCAAAAGCGGTACAAAAAGAGTTCGCTCACCCTGTAAAAAGTGCATTTTCAGCAACCATATCCATCAGTTTTCTACTGATCTCCATTGCCTATTATGACTTTGCGCCGACTATCTCCATACTCTTTTGGTATATCGGCACACCTTTACAGTTGGCCTTTACACTCATCATTATGCGATACTGGATCCGTAATGAATTCAAAATCATACACAGCAACCCTGCCTGGTTCATTCCTATCGTAGGGAATGTGCTCGTACCGGTGGTCGGTGTAGAAGCAGCACCGATGTGGGTTTCACTCTTTTTCTTTGCATTGGGACTTTTCTTTTGGATGGTACTTTTTACCATCATGATATATCGGATCGTTTTCCATCAGCCTTTGGCCAAAAAACTTTTGCCGACACTGTTTATACTCATCGCCCCTCCGGCTGTGGGGTTCATCAGCTATTTTCGCATCAGTGACGGGAGCCTGGACACCATGAGTCTGTTGTTGTATTTCATCGCACTCTTTACACTCTTTTTGCTCCTGTTCATGATCCGTATGTTTGACACCAAAGAGTTTTTTATTTCATGGTGGGCATATACCTTTCCATTGGCAGCTATTACCATAGCCACACTTTTGATGGAAATGACATTTCACAGTACTCTGAGCTATTTGGGCTCAGTTGTATTGATCTTATTGACATCCGCAGTCATAGCATTTGTACTCTTTCGAACCATCCAAGAGTGCAGAGCAGGAAAAATTTGTATAGAAGAGGTAGAATAATGTTCAAAAAAAGAGAAATGATCGCAGGTGTGATCTTGGGTTTTGTTTTGAGTCTGTTTGTTGTGGGATTTATATTTAAACTCGCAGCCCCAACAATGTTTTTTAAAGAGATAACCGTACCTTATGATTTTGATAAAACCGTAAGGATGCTCGAAACACGTATCAACAAGCAGGAAGGATGGCATGTCACAGCCATCATAGACCAGCAAAAAGAGGTATTGGCCCATGGCGGCCAGGATGTCGGAAAAGTCAAGATCATCAAATTCTGCAACGGTGCACTTTCCGGGACGATGCTGAGCGAAGATGGTAGCAAATTCATGGCTGCCAAAATGCCGCTGAGCATTGCCGTATACGAAAAAGGCGACGGTCGTGTCACCATCGGACTTATGAATGGATATGTAATGGCTCGTCTTTTTGCAGGCACAAGAGAAGGCGACATCATGGAAAGAGTAGTGAAAGATATAGAAAATATTTTAGGCTTTGTACACTTTAGATTTACGATATTTTAAAATAAAAGGGAACAGAGAGAAGCCTTGGGCACAAAATCCACCGAATCGATGACGTTGCCCCTCTCTGTATTCCCGTCTTGAGTACTTGATCGCAACTCGATTACGCTCATTGATCCATTGTCTATAGAATAGACTTGAGCATGGATACATCCCATTTTTCTAAATAGCAATTTTCAGGCCATCTTCTCATCGGGTTTCAAAATAAAAAATTTATTGTACGGTTACTGGAGATTTCAGAGTTCAAACACATTAACCAAAGAAAATTTTGATAATATTGATGAAGTTTTAAGAAGTGATATGAAACCGTTTCCGAAAGGTACTATTTTTCAGATCGGCATATCACATCATACAAGGGACAATGAAGAGAGGATAGATGAACAAGATTGTTTTTGTTTATGGTAAGGCACATAAGAATATTTTAGAGCAGGTAAAGCTCTATCCCCATGCTTTGATGTGTGAATATGTGGAGTATGAGACATTTATGCAGCAAGATATAGAGTATGAAAAAGTGCTTATTTGTGGTAATATAGATGAAATCAAAGCGATATTTTTTCGTGCTATCAACAATGGCTTTGAGGTTGCTATTATACCTGATGCTTCTCAAATTTCACTTCAGGAATCTTTTTCACTTTCAAAAAACCTATCTGACAATCTAAATACTGCTTTGAACAACGAAGCAAAGTATTTAGACATACTCTATGCCAATGGACAGATAGTACTGTATTCTGCACTGGTTGGAGAAGCACCTCCATTCAATTATCGCTTATCAAAATACCGACATAAAAGCCTTAAAGAACGTATAGCGCTACTGTATCAATCCTATCAAAAAATAAAATTGATGGAACATACCAAGATTAAAATCACTACATATAAATCACATATTATAGAGACTGTCGCTATAGGTATGATTGTGATAGAGCACGATAATAATACTTTTGCATCAAACATTATCAAAGATACCGTCTCTGCCAATGACTCAAAGTTGGATGCCTTGATTATATCGCCTAATTCAATCGTAGAATATTTGCAGTTTATTGCCAAAGCTATTATGTTTAAAAAGAAAAAATCTGCGCTTCCTAGTGCTGTAGGATACATTAAAAGTGAACGGATTGTATTGGAAAGTAAACTATCATTGCCTTTAAATATAGATGGCAACGAGGAAGGCACGACACCTGTTGAGTTTAAAATTAAACCTAAAAGTTTGAAAATTTCATTACCTGATATTTTTTGGGAGGGTCTCCAAAAAACAGTAAGTGATAAAGAGATGATCAAGACAGATAAATTACCAAACAGTACTGAAAAAATGAACTATTTACAAAAGAGACTTCCTCTTTTTACACATGCTGACGAGAAACAGTACCAAACACTGTTTACCGCATTGCAGGACGAAGGTAAAATAAGTTTTAGTTTTATTGTGCTTATGTTGCTTAGTAGTATTCTTGTTACCATTGGTCTTTATTTAAATAGTGCTTCGGTGGTGATTGGTGCGATGCTTTTAGCACCCCTGATGCACCCGATTGTGTCCTTTTCCATGGGTGCACTCAGACAGGATGTGATGCTGGCAAAGGGAAGTTTTAAAACCATTGTTATTGGTGTGTTGATTACTCTTTTTGCTGCGGCATTTATCGCACGGATACTCCCTTTGGAGCATATGACACAAGAGATGGTCGGACGCATTAAACCTTCTATTTTGGATATGATTGTTGCGATTGTTTCAGGTGTTGCAGCTGCTTATGTTAAAAACAATACTAAGATTTCAGGAACTTTGGCCGGGGTAGCCATAGCAGTAGCCCTGGTACCTCCTATTGCTACGGCTGGTATAGGTTTGGGTTGGGGTGATTTTGTGATGCTTTATCAAGCTTTACTGCTCTTTTTGACCAACTTGGTCGGTATCATATTTGCAGCTTCTGTGATATTTTTTATGCAGGGTTTTTCTCCTATGAAACGAGCAAAAAAAGGACTTTTCTATACCTTACTTATTTCATTTCTCATAACCTTGCCTCTATTTGACTCATTTGTGACTATGGTAAACGATGCAAAGATTATCAGTAGGCTGGAACATGCGACATTTGACATAGCAGGCAAGGTAGTTACACTGCAAAATGTCTCATTGACAAGAGATGAAAAAACAGAAGTCATTAAATGTGAACTATTGCTTTTGAATACGCTAAACAACCGTGAGATTAAGGACTTAAAAGAGAAGATTGAAAAAAAGCTCAATCGAAAAGTGGAACTAGAAGCCCTTATGCGCATTCGCTTTTAGAAAAACAAGATTGTGGGCTGGCAATCCATTATCATCCTTATTATGATGACCGTAGAGGCAATCCCTTGTGGTTGCCTTCCTTGTTGCCAAACTCTGGCTTGGGGATGAGAGAAATAATTTGGAATGTTTTGCCTCAGACAAGTCTGAGGGTCCTGAGGTTGGGACACTCGAACTTGTTCGAGTCCAAAAAGGGTACCCACAAGAGGCACCCCTACGAAATGTAATGACCATAGGAAATAAGGATAGAGTAGAAAACTGGCAAGCCGCCAAAAGCACTTCTCCTGGCAATTGGGGCTAGGAATCCATTATCATCTTTATTATGATAACCGTAGAGGCAATCCCTTGTGGTTGCCTTCCTTTATGCTGCCCCACTTCTTTTTTTCAAAGTGTTGAACAAATTAATGAAAGAGATGAAGAACTAAATCTTATTGATTCGAAATCTATGCTATAATACTTACTATAATATACACACTATAGGAGGCATACAATGACTGTACGCAAAAATTTTACGATGCCTGACAAGGTGGCAGAAGATTTGGAATATCTCGCTGAGAAAATGGGCAAAAAGCAGAGTCAGGTGGTGCAGGATCTGATCGAAGAGAAAGCAGCGGAGTATGAGATCGAAAAAAAACTGGCTGCTGCCGAGAAACTATCCGGTATCTTTACGGGGATGATTCCGGAGCATGTAGGCATCCAATGGATCAAGACCAACAGTGACAATTAAAAAAGTTTTTTTTGATGCGAATATTTTCAACGATATCTTCGATGCAAAGAGAACACTGCACAAGCATAGCAATCAGGCCTATCTGGGAGCTCTGAAAAAAGGCATTGTCGTTGCTACGAGTTGCGATATCGCAACCAATATCTACTATATCACCGCCAAATATACGACACGATCCAATGCCCTCGATGCTGTTGACTTCCTGAAAACCAGTGTTTCGATCATTCCTTTTGGCGAAGAGGAGCTGTCCGTAACGATCGACCTGATGCGAAGGGACAGCGACTATAAAGATTTCGAAGATACCATACAGTACATTATGGCATTGAACGAAGCGTGCGATGTCATCGTGACGAATGACAAAAACTTCGTTTCCAAGAAGATCGTTTGCCTCTCTTCGGAAGCGTTCGTCCAAAAGTATATTCAGGAGTTCTAGGGGGAAAGGGGAAAGATTTGGCCCCAAGATTTCAAGATTTCCCATCTTTATTATGATGACCGTAGAGGCAATCCCTTGTGGTTGCCTTCCTTGTTGCCAAACTCCGGCTTGAGGATGAGAGAAATAATTTGGAATGTATTGCCTCAGGCAAGTCTGAGGGTCCTGAACTTCGGAACACTCGAACTTGTTCGAGTCCAAAAAGGGTACCCATAAGAGGTACCCCTACGAAATGTAATGACCGTAGGGAATAAGGGTAGAGTAGAAAACTGGCAAGCCACCAGGAGGTCTGGTAACGATGACAACTCTGCAAGATACTGAATCCTCCTTCCGCATTGCTTGCCAGAGATGAACTGCCAAAATATTTTTCTACTTTTGACCGGCCAAGAAACTTCCCAACTCATCCATATAGACCACATCGACATCCGCCAAGATATCCAGTGACTTCTTCAGTGACAGCATCGTTATTTTGTGGGGATGCCCGATGGCGATCGCATAGCCCTGCTTTCGGGCTTTGTCGACTGCGGTTTTGAGCTGTTTGCGTATCGCACCGAACGTTTGCTCATTGTCGATAAAAACATCACGATGGAGATAGCGGTCGCCGTACGCTCTGGCGACTCTTTCTCCTTGTGTCTCTCTGCTCGTACGACTATCGACAAAGATGAATCCCTCTTCTCGAAGAAAACCGTACAGAGTATAGAGCGCCTCATAGTCAGAGGTAAAGAGGCTGCCTGTATGGTTGTTCGTGTAGACACAACCGGGGAAAAATCTTCGCAGCGCTTTGACCCTGGCACGCCACTGCGCTGTTGGCTCATAGATCGTCACCGTATCGGGCATCGCTCCATAGGGATGGTTGTCCGCCTGCATCGGGAAATGGACCATATAGTGCCTGAGGCCTTTGGCCATCTGTGCAGTCTGCTTCGAAAATCGTGAAGGCGGAAAGAGTGAGGGGGTTAGCTTGAGGGGGATAGACTCTATAGCTTTGAGCTCTCTGGGGTTTGCCACATCGTCTATGATGATGACCAGTCTGGGGCGGCTGCTCTGCTCTTGGGCGGGAGACTCTACAGATATGATCGGCTTTGGATTGTTTGGCTCTCGGGAGCCTTTGAACGCTTGTGATTTCGCTGCATCCTGCACCCTCGCAGACACTGCACCGGAGTTTTTGTTGTCTTTGGCTGAAATACCTTCTTGAAGTGTTCCCCTCCCCTTCGTTTCTGCGAAAAAATCTGTGCCCGACTGATAGTAATGAACCACACCAAACACTGCCACAAGCAAGAGCAAAACCAAGGCGATCAGTATATCTCTTTGATTTCTGTTTTTTCTTTTTGGGGAGGTTTTCTTTTTCTGACCTCGTGTAACACGAGAAGTTTTTCTGCTTTTAGAACGCTTTTTTCGGGATTGAGAAGCCATTTGATTCACTTATGAGAAAATAGGTTAAATATTATAAAAATTAAAGATTTTTGTTTAGTTGTGCTTAGATGCTATCGCTTGAGTAAAGGAGGCTACATGCGTAGCTGACTGCACTCATCGATAGCAGATGAGTGCAAATAGACAAAAAGATTAATTTTTATCCTGGTCTACGATTTTATTGGCAGAGATCCACGGCATCATCTCTCTCAGTTTGACACCTGTCTTTTCGATCTCAGAAGCTCTTGCATTGTTTCTCTCTGCATTCATACGAGGATATCCTGCCTGGCCTTCGAGGATGAAGTCTTTGGCGAATGAGCCATCCTGGATCTCTTTGAGGATCTCTTTCATCGCTGCTTTGGACTCATCATTGATGACTCTCTTGCCGGAGACATAGTCGCCATACTCTGCTGTGTTAGAGATAGAGTAGCGCATATCAGCAATACCGCCCTGGAACATCAGGTCAACGATCAGCTTGAGCTCATGCAGGCACTCGAAATATGCCATCTCGGGAGCATATCCAGCCTCTGTCAAAGTCTCAAATCCTGCCTGTACCAATGATGTCACACCACCGCAAAGGACAGCCTGCTCACCAAAGAGATCCGTTTCGGTTTCGTCTTTGAAAGTCGTTTCGATGATCGCTGTTCTTCCGCCGCCGATCGCAGAAGCATAAGAGAGCGCCAGCTCTTTGGTATTACCGCTTGGGTCCGCTTCGACTGCGATCAGGTCAGGGATACCGCCGCCTTTGACAAATTCGCTTCTGACAGTATGGCCCGGAGCTTTTGGTGCGATCATCGTGACATTGATATCAGCTCTTGGGTGGATTCTTCCATAATGGATATTGAACCCATGACCAAAAGCGATTGTAGCGCCCTCTTTGAGGTTTGGAGCGATTTCATTTGCATAAATCTCTCCCTGATTTTCGTCCGGAAGGAGGATCATGACGACATCTGCTTTAGCCGTAGCCTCACCAACAGTCAATACTTCAAAACCTTTTGCAGACGCTTTATCCCAGGAACTTCCGCCTTTTCTCAAACCGACAACGACCTCAACTCCGCTGTCTCTGAGGTTTTCTGCGTGGGCATGCCCCTGACTTCCGAAGCCGATCATAGCGACTGTTTTTGACTTGATAATAGAAAGATCACAATCTTTATCATAATATACATTGAGTGTTGACATCGTTTATCCTTGATGAAAAATTTTCGCGATTATATCCTAATCTTTCTTATTATCCCGGATTACCCTAAGACTACTCCGATAAAATATGATATTTTCAAAGTTCAAGGAGCAAGCGTATGATAGCGTATTTGAATGATTCGGTAGTCTGGTGGCATTGGATCATCGTGGGGCTGATCCTTATTATCACTGAGATGGCGACGGGTACTTTTATCTCACTGGGGCTGGGTGTCGCTGCGATCATCGTAGGCCTCATCATCCTTCTTCTCCCCATGGGGCTTGTGTATCAGCTTCTGCTCTGGATCATTCTTTCCGTCTTTCTTATCACGGCATTGTTCAAATGGTTCAAAGCTCAGCCTACGGTTTCTGACAGCGGCCAGTCCGCATACCGGTTCGATACACCGGGCACAGTCACTCAGGCGATCCATCCGCACCAGAGAGGTAAAGTATCCTTCGATACGCCTGTTCTTGGAAACACAGATTGGCATGCCACTTCTGAGCACGAATTGCCGGAAGGCAGCCGCATCAAGATCGTCGAAGTCAACGGGCAACTCATCGAAGTCGCTCCACTCAAATCATAAAAAGGAGATAGCATGGAACAGTCATTGCTTATACTGCTCATACTCGCAGCAGGTGTCATCATCACACTCTACAAGGGGATCAATATCGTCCCCCAGGGAGAAGAGTGGGTCATCGAGAGACTCGGTAAATTCAGCCGAACCATCAAGCCGGGCCTCAATATCATACTCCCCTACATCGAAAGCGTCCGTACGCGTATCACCACAAGGGACATCATCCTCGATATCCCGCAGCAAGAGGTGATCACCAAAGACAATGCCGTCATCCTCACCAATGCCGTCACCTTCATCCGTGTCACCAAACCGCAGGATGCCATCTATGGTGTCGAAGATTTCAGACTGGCGATCCAGCAGCTGGTCATGACGACGCTGCGTTCGATTCTGGGCGAGATGAAACTCGACGAAGCACTCTCCAACCGTGACCACATCAAGGCCAAACTCAAAGATCAGATCATCGATGATGTAGCCGACTGGGGCGTCACCGTCAAATCTGTCGAGATTCAAGATATCAACCCCAGCCAATCGATGCAAGCCTCTATGGAGAGACAAGCTGCTGCCGAGAGAGAGCGGCGCGCTATCGAAACCACAGCCGAAGGTAACAAAAACGCCGCTATCCTCGAAGCAGACGGCAAACTCGAAGCTGCCAAGCGGGAAGCAGAAGCACAAGTCGCCCTCGCCAATGCCTCTGCCCAAGCCATCGGAAAAATCTCTGACTCGATCCAGGGACAGGAGCTTCCTGCGATGTTCCTGCTGGGCGACCGCTATATCAATTCGCTTGAAAAAATCAGTCAGAGCGACAATTCCAAATTTGTCATCTACCCCGCTGACCTGCAGGGAGCCATCAAGGGTATGCTGGGAGGTGCTTTCAAGCAGTAGCATCCATTCCCCTCTCGATAGCCATGAAGCCAGCATCATGGCTTCACAAAATGCTGATAATCCTTCACGCCCGACCAGTCACCGCCCCATCGCCATCCGTATTTTTTGAAGATCTGCGTCGCTTTATCGTTTTTGAGCAGTACGGCTTTGTCGGCAGGATCATGGGGATCGTGATGTACTCTTTTGCGATATTTTTGGGAGGCACGGTGTGCGATCTTTCCGCTTCGTGCAATATAGGGGTTTTCGATGGGGTTCAAGTCGATGGCTCTGCCGTAGGCATGTTTGGACCATTTCCTGCTTCCGGTCGCCGGCCGGCAGTTGAATGCTGACGTGTTGTCTGCTTCGATCGACCGCCAGTCGTTTCCTCCAAACTCACGCACCGGCCGCACCCCTCTTACGGGATAAGCAATCGCATACAGATCACCAAAAATAGCCGCTATGTCTTTGGCCGCTTCTTTGTGCATGATCAGCTCGCCTCTCTTGATCTTCCCATGAAAATCATAATAACTGACGCGAATGGAGCGAAGATCATCCAGCTTGACAGGACAGCCTTTTCGCCAAGAGTTTCCCTGGATCATCCGCTTTTTGACTTCCGCTGTGATCGGGGAAATATGATAACGATAGTCAGCAAGCAGCGCTGTCATCGAAAAAAGAGTGGTAAGTAAAATAGATTTTTTCATCGGGTTGCTCCCTCTTTTGGGCTGGATCTCTTTCCCAATCATACCGCATATTAGCTCAAAACAGAAAAATATGTTATGATCTTTTTTAAAAATTTCAAAACGGACAGTTATGAACAGAGACAAACTCCACGCTTCGCTAGAGAAGCATTATCACATTATCGACAAGATCATACTTTCGCGTCAGGATCCGATCACAGGGCTCTTGCCTGCCAGTACCGCCGTCAATGCGCACGGTGACTATACGGATGCCTGGGTACGGGACAACGTCTATAGCATCATGGGCGTCTGGGGGTTGGCGCTCTCCTATCGCAAGCACCATCCCGATCACTATCGCAGCTATCTCCTCAGTCAGAGTGTTGTCAAGCTGATGCGAGGTCTGCTCAGTGCGATGATGCGGCAATCCGATCGGGTCGAAGCATTCAAGCACTCACTCAACCCTGCTGATGCACTGCACGCCAAATATGGTACGAGTACCGGTCTTGCAGTGGTGGGAGACCATGAGTGGGGACATTTGCAGCTCGATGCTACGTCACTTTTTCTCTTGATGATCGCACAGATGACTGCTTCTGGCTTGAGACTCATCTACACACTCGATGAAGTCAATTTCGTCCAAAATCTGGTGCATTATATCAGCCGCACCTACTGCACACCCGACTTCGGTATCTGGGAGAGAGGCAACAAGACCAACCACGGTGCTACAGAGATCAACGGCAGTTCTGTGGGGATGGCCAAGGCAGCGCTCGAAGCGATGGATGGGTTCAATCTCTTTGGCAATGTCGTCAGTCAGGAAGCGATCATCCATGCAAATCCCAGTGATGTCGCCCGTACGCGCTTCACACTCCAGGGTCTGCTGCCGCGAGAATCAAACTCCAAAGAGACTGATGCCGCACTGCTGAGTATCATCGGCTATCCGGGATATGCGATCGAAGATGATGCGCTGGTCAAACGCACACGTGACAAGATCATCAAAAAACTCGCCGGACGATATGGCTGCAAACGCTTCCTGCTCGATGGGCACCAGAGCAGTATCGAAGATGCCAGCCGCTTGCACTATGAGCCTTCGGAGCTGCGCGCCTTTGAGCATATCGAGTCAGAGTGGCCGCTCTTCTTTACGTACCTGCTTCTGGATGCCCTGATGCGCGAAGATACCGAAGCGATCGAAGAGTGGCAGAGGAGACTTCAGCCGCTCTTTGTAGAGCAGGAGGGGCAGAAACTGCTGCCGGAACTCTACATCGTCCCCCGTGAATTGATCGACGCAGAGAAGGCAGATCCGGGAAGCCAGTTACGCATCCCCAATGAAAACGTTCCGCTGGTCTGGGCTCAGAGCCTCTATATGCTCTCGGATATGATCCTTGACGGCTTGCTGCATCCCGGTGATATCGATCCGCTTCGCCGCCGCGAACGCATCGGCCATCAGCGCAGCACCAATCC
>JANTGA010000058.1 GCA_024763175.1 Sulfurovum sp. | reverse complement strand
GATATCACCTGAAGTGCTGCTGTCGCACCGTCACCGGCGGCACAGACCACCTGCTTGGGCGCCTCTATCCGCAGATCTCCGGCGGCATAAAGACCCTCCACTGACGTACGCATACTCAAATCAACGATCACCTGCCCCCAGTCATTGACATCACAGATAAATCCGCCCTCTTCGTCTTTGAGGACATGGTTGTTGACATCGTGCCCGACAAAAACAAAAACACCCGGAACCTCCAACAGAGAGACTTCACCGCTATGTTTGTTTTTGAGCTTGATGCCTGTGACACCCATCGCATCACCTACCACCTCTTCGACTGTTGTATCCGTGATCAGTTCGATATTTTCTGTCCGCATCACACGATCGACTGTCGATGGCGCTGCACGAAAGGTATCGCGACGATGAACCACATAGACTTTGCTACAGATATTGGAGAGGTAGTGCGCCTCCTCGAGTGCCGTATCACCGCCTCCGAGCACAACAACCTCTTTGTTTTTATAGAAGAAACCATCACAGGTGGCACAGGTACTGATACCTTTTCCGAAGAACTCTGTCTCCCCTTTGAAACCGGCACGTTTGGGTGTACTTCCTGTCCCTACGACAACCGTCTTTGCCTCAACCGGATCACCGCCAGCGACCTCTACGACAAAATGATCACCCTCTTTACGCACCCGCTTGACCTCATCGAGACGATGCTCCAGACCAAAATGAAAGATCTGCTTCTGCCAAGTATCCATGAAGTCCATACCTGTCTTGCCATGCTCAAAAAAACCGGGGTAGTTTTCGATCTCGCTACTCTGTGTGATCTGTCCTCCGGGCATTCCCTTTTCGAACATTACAACTTTTTTCAGTCCACCTCTTGTCGCATAGAGTCCAGCCGTCATTCCCGCTGGTCCTCCTCCAATAATTGCGCAATCCAACATACACGTATCCTTTGGTATAAAATTTTTAAAGAAATCGTAATATCTTTTGAAGTAAAACTTCTCTAAAAACTATTCTATATACGGCTACAAGGATTATATCTAAAAGGGATAAAAAGTGAAGTAATAAACAGAGAGTTTGATCTCTCTGTTTTGTCTGCCTGTGCGACTACAGCAGTGCGTTGATTTTATCAGCAAAAACATCTTTGCCGGCAGCACCAACCATTTGATCAACCATCTCGCCATTTTTGAAGAAGAGGATTGAAGGGATAGACCGGATACCATACTTGACTGCGATATCCTGCTCTTCATCAGTGTTGACTTTTGCAATCGTCGCTTTCCCTTCAAAATCTTCTGCCAACTCTTCAACAACTGGAGCGATCATTCTACAAGGCCCGCACCATGGTGCCCAAAAGTCTACCATTGTTACGCCTTCTGCAATCGTTGCTTCAAAATTACTATTGTTGAGCTCAACATATTTTGCCATTCTAATTCCTTTTTTTTGAATAATCTATTATACATATACTCTCTTTAAGAAGAGTTTTGCATAAAGATCTATATTTTGCGGTATAGTTATAGCTAATATTTTTTATTTTGTCAATAGAAATGAGGAGAAAATGATAAAAATTATTGGCTTTAGTCCAAATTAACCTCCGGAAAGCTGCTGGACCGTGTCCTGGCTATCGGATGATTTGATTTGCCATGCACCGTATAGACAAAGGAAATTTTTGCTGTTTGGGTTTTATTTTTGTTCGCCCTGTGCAGTAGTTTGCTATGGAAAAAAACCACATCTCCCTTTTGTAACACTGTCTGCTCTTTCGTCTCGATAAGCGTGCGGTTATCCGCATGGTTATCCGAAAAATACTCCTTTTCGTCAAACTGATCCGCCTCAAATGTCATCCTATGGCTGCCCGGAATAAATTCAAGGACACCATTTGCATCATTCTCTTCATCGAGGGCCAGCCAGACCGAGACAAGATTGTCACTCTTGAAATGCCAATAACGAATATCCTGGTGCCAATACGTCTCCGTAGAAGTATGGGGCATCTTGGTCATAATGGAGTTGTGATGCGCTATCGTGATCGTAGGACTCTCTTTGAGTATTTGCTTGAGGATCGGACGTATCTTGTCACTTTCCATCCACTGCCTGAATACAATATCACGATGATACACCTGCCTGAGACGTCTCACGGTAATATGCTCTTCCCACTCCTGCGCATGTCCATCAGAGATGGTTTTTCTCTCCTCTTTGGACTTTCCGACATACTCCATCTCTGTCTCTACAGGAGGAACCTCATGCTTCAAGTGTGCTTTGGCGATATCCAATATCGTGTCACAAAGTTCCGGCTCTGCAAACTTTCGCAACACCAGATAGCCTCTCTTTTCAAAAGTTTCCAGCTGCTCTTCGGTCAATCTCATCCCTATCCTCTTCTCATCAGATTTTCCCTATTATAGCAAAAAGAGTTCCTCAACAACATGTTCGCAATCAACGATCGGGACAGTACCGCTTTGCAGCAAGCAAGCGATATACGAGATTTTTCTGATAAAATGATCGATAAAGCAAATGATGCAATAAGAAAAAGGAGTGAGGAGACCAATGAAACGTATTGTAAGCAGGATAGCCTTATTGTTGCCACTGCTGCCGATGTTGGCAAGTGCGCAAATCAACGTGGCAGATCTGCAGAAGCGCGCCGCCAACAAAGATAGCTACGCACTCTATCAATTGGGATATCTCTATGAAAATGGCCAGGGTGTTTCGGCGGACGCGAACAAAGCAAAAGCATACTATCGGCAGGCCGCTGCCCTGGGCAATTCTGACGCAGCTTTCGCATTGGATCTGATGAGTGAATTTGAGAGCAAAAAGGTCACCAAAGTGACAACACACTCCAACAAGGTCACGCTGGAAGAGACCAGCGCCGTCATGCTCGGAGCCGACAAAAAGAATATTGAGAAACTCATGAAACAGGCCGCAAGCGGAGATGTCAAAGCCGAATTTCAACTGGGCTTGGCCTATGACAATGGATACGGGGTCAAACGCGATATGAAGCATGCACTAAAATGGTACAAACGTGCCGCAGAACACGGCAGCAAGCAGGCAGCAGAGGTTCTCCAGATCATCCGCACGAAAAAGTAAGTGTGCCGAAGCGCAGCCCTACAGTGTAATATTCTCGATCAGCTCCACAGATCCCTTGCGCATGATCAGCGCATCGATAGAGAAGGTCGGATCAAGATTTTTGACCTTGAGATAGTAGTATGCTGAGTTGATCACTCGCCTGATCTTGGCAGGTGTCATGTTGTATACCGGATCGAAATTTGCCTTGCCGCTCTTCACTTCGATGAAGTGCAGCACGCCCTCTTTTTGTGCGATGATATCGATCTCGCCAAGCTTTCGCGCGTAAAAATTACGCTCGATGATTCTATAGCCCGCATCTTCGAGATATCGTGTCGCCAGCGTTTCACTCTCGTTGCCAAAGCTCTTCAGCAGTGCTCTTTCGTATGCCATTCTCTATCCTTTTTTTGTAGCGTAACACAAAAGGCAGAGAGTGAGGAAAAATATTTCATTTTGCAATGATTAGCTACAGGCGATCTGACTATCCGCCGGCATCACCGTCACTCTGAGCGACTTGAACCTTGCCGTCATGATCAGCTCATCGCAGGCATCCCCAAAGATTGCGTTGATTTTCGATTTGCTGTGATGAAAGGTGCAAAAGAGTGTTTTTTCTCTTATTTTGTCGGTATACTTGACAGGCAGAGGTGCTGTCTCCCCGTGGATTGTTTTGAGTATGACATGCTCTCCGAATTTCTCCTCTGCCTCCAGCGGTGCCAGGAGTACGTCTTCGTCGTATTTACTGTTGAGCTTCTGGCTGCGTTTGGTCTGCGCTGCATTGTTGTAGTGTGCCAGTGTACGGCCTGTGGTGAGATAGTAACCCTCCAGCGAATCATCGTAGAGTGTCCCATCGAGTATCTCCTGCACCATTCCTCTGGGTTTGTACTGCTGATAGACATACGTTCCCAGTCCATCTTCGGTACGGAAGTCCAGCAGATGCAGCACCGGCGTATCTTCGTGATAGATCGGCCACTGCATCCCCCGCTTTCGGTGTCTGGCCAATCGATAGTAAGCCGCGCCCGAAAAGCGTCGTGGCGCTACTTCACGCACTTCATTCCAGACATCCTCACTGCTTTTGAAGCCAAAGTCTCCGCCCAGTTTCTCATCCATCATCGTCAATACTTCCCAATCATCAGGCAGGTCGCTCTGTACCAGCGGCTGAGAGAGGTGCAGACGACGCATCGCATTGACATAGACACCTGTTTTTTCATAGGCAGATTTGACACCGATCACGATATCGGCCTTTTGGGCAATATCGGTCATAAAGAGCTCCTGCACCATGATAAACTCCAACTGATTGAGTGCCTTCTCTGTTTTGTTGACATTGGGGTGGATGTGGGAGATATCCTCGCCCATATTGAGCAGCGCTTTGATCTTCCCGTCGATCATTGCATCGATCAGCTGCGGTGTCATCAGGCCGACAACCTCCGGCTTCTGATAATCGGGTGCGAAATAGGGCAGACAACCCATATCACAAGCCCCCTGGACATTATTTTGTCCCCGAAGCGGCATCAGTCCCGCACCTGTCTTGCCCACATTGCCCGTCATCATCGCCAGATGGGTGATCGCCATCACAGCATGGGAGCCATCCAGGTGCTCCGTGATCCCCAATCCCCAAAAGATCATCGACTTCTTCACCGCATACTCCCGGGCGATATTTGGGATCATCTTGGCAAGATATTCATACCCCTCTATTTTTTTGAAAAAGGTGGGATCGGCATAGGGGTCTGCCAATATCTTCGCTTTGAAGTCATCAAACCCTTTGGTGCGGTTCTTGACAAAACTTTCGTCATAGAGCTCTTCATCGATGATGACATAAGCCATCATATTGAGGATCAGCAGATTGGCTTCGTATGGGATAATACAGTTGTGTTTAGCGAGTTTGGCGAGTTTGGTTTCACGCACATCGATGACCGCGAGGTTGTTGTGGGTTTTGGCCATATCGACGATACGGTTGGCGATGATAGGGTGTGCCTCCATCGTATTGGAGCCGATCACGACCATAAATTCTGTCTCATAGATATCGTTGTAGGGATTGGTCGCCGCACCCTCACCGATCGTGGCCCGCATCCCCTTGAGCGAAGGTGAATGGCATACCCGTGCACAGTTATCGACATGCGGCGAAGCCATCGTCTCCCGGCAAAACTTCTGAAAAGCATACGCACCCTCACACGAATTCCGTGCCCCGCCGATCGCACAGAAGCTCTCTCCGCCATACCGCTGCTTGATCTCTGTCAGCTTCATCGCCGCTGCGGTCGTCGCACTCTCCAGATCGCAAGTCATGTAGTCACTGTCGAGCGCTCTCAAGCTATTTGAAATGGCGATTTTAATCTCCGGGTTCTTCTCGAGAAAACTTTTGGCAATACGCGGTTCACGGATACGATCATGCGCATCGACGAAATCGTAGCCATACTTCCCCTTGATACAGAGCTTTCCCTGAGAAACCACTCCATCCTGCTGCGCAAAGATCTTCACGATTTTGTTATTATCCACTACACCGGTAATGTCGCAACCCACACCGCAATAGGTGCAGACACTCTCTATCTCTTTGCTCTCATATTTTTTGATCATAGCATTTGCCTTCTTTTCTCATCAGGAGAAGTGTAAAATATAGAGTTATTTTTAGCTGATTATTGCTTAAAGTGTGGCTATTGCGGTAATAGATTATAAAAATATTTTCTCAAGAAGAAACTTGAGAAGTTGGAAGGTAATACTATTTGAAATTACCAAAAACCAATGGAGCCTTCAGGTCCAGCTTTTTGACTTCGGCCATCACGGCCTGGAGGTCATCGATCTTTTTGCCGGAGACACGCACCTCATCCCCTTGGATCGAGGGTGTGACTTTGATCTTCATCGCCTTGATCGCCTTGACGATCTCTTTGGCTTCGTCCTTGTCGATCGTATCGACGATACGGTAGATCACCTTGGTATTACCGCCGCTGATCCCCTCCGTCTTGACCTCTTCGAGTGCTTTCCCGGCAATGCCCCGCTTGACCAGTTTGGAGATCAGGATATCCTTGAGTGCATCGATCTTGCTGTCGCTTGAAGAGCTTACACTTAGTGTTTTTGCTTTTTCATTGAGACTGAACTCTGCAACCAAGCCTTTGAAGTCAAAGCGTGTCGCCACCTCTTTCTCTGCCATCACCAGAGCATTTTTCAACTCCATCATATCCAGTTTCGCCGTAATATCAAAATAGTGATCTTTTGCCATTTTTTCTCCTTACTTCTCTATCCTCATCATCGCAATCTCACCATGCACGTCATCAAGTTCCGAGAGAGCATCGATCGCATCTCGCATCTTGATCTCTGCGCAGCAGTGCGTTGTGAAGAGGAGTTTGGCTCTCTCTTCGTTTTTGCTGGGTTTCTGGAGCATCGATTCGATGGAGATGCCGAAACGGCCGAGTGTCGACGCGATCGCCGCTAGAACGCCGCTCTGGTCGTTGACTTCGAGGCGGAGATAATACTGGGAGACGATCTCGTCTTTGTGCAGAAGCTTCAGACCGCTCTCCAAGCCTTTTTTGTATCCCAGCATCGGGCCGTGGTTGCCGCGAACGATATCGATGATATCTGCGATCACGGCAGATGCTGTCGCATCACCGCCGGCACCGGCACCATAGTACATCGTCTCGCCTACACAATCACCCACCACTGTCACTGCATTCATCACACCGTCAACTTTGGCGATCATGCTTTCACTCGGAATCATCGTCGCATGTACTCTGAGCTCTACGCCCTCTTCTACCTTTTTGGCGATACCAAGCAGCTTGATCTCGTAGCCGAACTCTTTGGCGAATGTTACATCCGTCTGTGTGATATTTTCGATCCCTTCGATGACAATATCTTCGGGTTTGGCATCGATACCATAGGCGATCGAAGCCAGGATCAACAGCTTGTGAGCCGCATCAAACCCCCCTACATCGAAGGTCGGGTCTGCTTCGGCATAGCCCAGATCCTGCGCCTCTTTAAGGATCTCATCATAGTCGGCACCTTCATTGATCATCTTGGTGAGCATATAGTTACAGGTACCGTTCATGATCCCCTTGATCGACTCGATATGATTGGCAGAGAGTCCGTTGCGCAGTGCTCCGATGATCGGGATACCGCCCGCCGTACTCGCCTCATACATGAAGGGGATCTCGCCAGCCAATGCCTGAAGTTCATAACGATGATAAGCCAGCAACGCCTTGTTGGCTGTGACGACCGGTTTACCATTTTTGAGTGCTCTCTTGACCAGCGCATAGGGGGCTTCTACGCCACCCATCAACTCAACAACGATATCGATCTCAGGATCGTCGATCACTGTCGAAGGGTCATCACTCAGTGCAATCGAAACACCCCGATCTTTGGTGGTATCTTTGACGATACCTGTTTTGACAACGATCTTTTTGCCTGCTCTTGCTTCGATAATGTCACTGTTCTCTTCCAGTATCCTGGCGACACTTGTCCCGACTGTACCGATACCCAATATTCCTACTCTGATCATGATGCCTCTTTCTTTTTTTCTGCTTCTAATTCTCTGAGGAATTTTCTGATATTTCTCGCTGCCTGGCGGATCCGCTTTTCATTCTCGATCAGGGCAATACGCACATACTGATCACCATATTTCCCAAATCCGATCCCCGGGCTGACCGCTACGCCAGCCTTGACCAATAGCTGCTTGGAAAACTCCAGGGAGCCCATCTCTCGGGCTGCTTCGGGGAGTTTGCCCCAGATAAACATACTGGCTCTCGGCTTTGCCAGAGGCCATCCGGCATTGCCAAACGCTTCGATCATCACATCCCTGCGTTTTTGATAGAGCGGGATGATCTTCTCTTCGGGTATGTCACCGAACTCATCCAATGCCACAGTCGCAGCTACCTGTATGGGTGTGAACATCCCATAATCCAGCCACGACTTGATACTCTGGAGTGCGTCGATGAGCTTTTTGTTGCCGCAGACAAAACCGACACGCCAGCCAGCCATGTTGTAACTTTTGGAGAGTGTATAGCTCTCTACGGCAACATCTTTGGCTCCCTCTACGGCGAGGATGGAGGGCGTATGGTATCCATCGAAAGTAATATCGGCATACGCAATATCAGAGATAATATAAAATCGCTTCTCTTTCGCCAGTGCAACCAGTCGCACATAAAATTCCGGCGTGACAGTGGCCGTCGTCGGATTGTGGGGGAAGTTGACAACCAGAAATTTTGCCTTGGGCACGGAGTTGTCCAGTGCCGCCTCTACATCTGCCAAAAAGCGATCCTCATCCACGACAAAAGTCTCTTCATCAAAGACCACTTCCATCTTTTCGACATTGGCACCTGCCAACACAAAGGCTTGCGAATGGATAGGATAGGTAGGATCGGGAACGATCGCGACGTCACCCGGATTGCTGATGGCCTGGACAAGGTGGACATAGCCCTCCTTGCTCCCCATCGTCGCAACGACTTCTGTATCAGGATCGAGGCTAACACTGTATTTTCGTTTATACCAATTACTCATTGCCAGTCGTAATTTGTAAATCCCCTTGCTGGCACTGTAGCCATGCGTTTTGGGCTTCCTGGCCGTCTCACAAAGCTTATCGACCAGGGGCTCCGGTGTCGGTGCATCCGGATTGCCCATCGAAAAGTCGATGATGTCTTCTCCTGCTCTTCTCGCTGCCATCTTGAGATCATTAATCTCAGCAAAAATATATTTCGGCAAGCGGTTTATTTTTTCAAACTGTATTTCGTCAAACATTCTTCATCCTCTTCTTTACTTTACTGCTGCCTTGTATTCATCTTCACTCAGGGGATGAATACCTGAACTATCAAGACGAAAAAAGAGCTTGCCTTTGCTCCCAAACTCCTCAAAAAGATCATTATCGGTAAGGGAAAATTGCGCATTCTTTGTTGCCAAGAGCCAGGCATGCTCTTTTACGTCTATATCATATCGGTTTTTTCGCTTGAACCTTGTACGCTTTTTAGTATCATCATTTGTGAGGCTGAACCACATCGCCTTTTTGGGCAAAAGAGTGATCGTTTCATGCTCGACTGCTACTGGCACACTCTCTGTAGCGTTATCCTCTTCTGCGCTGCTCTGTGCTTTTATGATCTCATTTGCAGTTTCATTCGTATCATTTTGCTCTGCGGAGACTGGACTTATCTCTGATACTTTTGCTTCTGGATCGCTTACATTTCCACTGCTCTGTATATCGTATACTATCATATGCTTAGGAGCCTCTTCCGTTGAAATATTCTCTTTGACGGTACTGACCGGTGCTGTTTTCTCTGAAGTGTTCTGCTCTACCGACAGCTTTTGGGGGTCTGTATCGTTACCGGGCAGAATGACCTCGATAAAAGAGGCTTCACTGTGTGGATCCATGGGGTTGATCCTTTGCTTGTAGTACGCAACAAAAAAGTACCACGCACCGTAAACAAGTGCAGCCAGCAGCAGCAGTGAGAGAAACTTGGAAAAGAAATGTCCCTCTTTGTCAATCGGCTTGATGACGGTAATTCCTTCATTCTCCTGATCACTATTCTGAAAATACGCTATGCACTCCTGTCGCAACGGACCCAGATCAACAGCATATTCACGCTCGATAATTGATATGGCGCCCAAAGCCTGCGGCTTTTTCAGGGTCGCAAAATCCTTCTCCAAAAGCTTGGAAATTACTCTCTCTGAGATATTGGTCTTTTGCTCAATATCTCTCATTGTAAACTCTTTGACTAAATCATTCAACTGCATATCCCATCCTGTGTATTAGTATTGCGCCTGCGGCAGAGACATTGAGAGAATCAAACTGATGTTTCATCTCGATCGATATTGTCTTCTTGACCTTTGTTCTTACCTTTTTTGATAGCCCTTCGCCTTCGCTGCCCAAAACCAAAATCCTCTTGGGGGCAAATACCATCGTCTGAATCGCTTCACCCTCCATCGAGGCACCATAAGAGACAAATCCCAGCTGATGCATTTCGTTAAAGAGATCCAGGATATTGGTCGCCACCATAAAAGGCATATCCAGCAGAGCCCCTGAACTCGTACGGGTGATCGCCGCAAAGTTCAGCTGCTTGACACCTGCTGCGATGACAGCATCTGCCCCCAGTGCATACGCACTCCTGACGATGGCGCCAATATTGCCCGTATCGGTCAGACCATCAAGGATGACGACAAAGTCACTCTTTTTGATCTGAGTAAAACGACTCTGCTCAAAATCAGACATTTCAAGGAGAATACCCTGATGATTCCCACCCTTGCTCATCGACTGCGCCCACTTGTTTTCCAGAAACTTGATCCTGGGCTTATAGTGATCAAACAGTGGTTGGGAGAGGAGGCCTTTTTTGGCCAGATAGACTGTTTTGATAAGCGATTTATGATGCTCGAGTGCGTGCAGGCAAACCTGTTTTCCGTAAATTATCATGAGAGGGATTTTATCCAACTTTTGCTGTTAAGTACCTACCTGCTCTTATTGGCGGCTTTCTATCAGCCTTTCATAGCAGCTCTTGACGCTCTCTCCCGTCACTTTGGCAAGCAGTTTTGCCTTGGGCTTGGGAGCCAGATCCAGTGCCATAATATCTTCGAGATAGAGCGCTTTTCGTTCGCTCTTCTGCGCCTCGATGATCACGACCCACTCCCCGCGAATATACATCTCCCGAAAATACTCCAAAAGTGCTTTTGCCGGTTTTTTATAGTAGGTCTGAAACTTTTTCGTCAACTCTTTCGCCAGAAAAATCTCTCTGTCCGGATCAGCCGCTGCGACCTCTTCGAGAAGCTTCATCAGGCGATGCGGCGCTTCGTAGAGGATCGTATTGTAGCCTGTATTGAGTGCTTCATTCAGCGCCCGATTTCGCTCGCTCCCCTTATGCGGCAAAAAGCCAAAAAAGAGAAACTTTCCCGCCTCAAATCCGCTGGCCGCATAGGCTGTCACCACTGCGCTGGCTCCGGGCAGCACATCGTAAGGGATATTCTGCTCCTGACAATAAGCAACCAGAAGCTGCCCGGGATCAGAGATCACCGGCATTCCCGCATCACTGACATAGACAATCTTGCGTTCTCTGAGTTTTTCAGCCACTTCTTCCAGACGCTGCGCACCATTATGTTCATTGAACGAGAGAAAATCCGCTTCGGGCGAACGCATCTCGTATCGCTCTACCAGTAAACGCATCAGACGCTTCGTCTCACGTGTATCTTCGCACAAAAAAAGTTCAGCCTCTTCAAAGAGCCGCATCGCACGCAGTGTAATGTCAAGGGGGTTACCGATAGGGGTAGGAATAAATGTGATCATTTAACAGTTTGGGGACATGGGTTGACTTTTCTAAGAAAAGTAAAGCTGTGTCCCCTTCAGCTTAGTTCAATTTATATTTGTTCTTAAACTTCTCAACACGTCCAGCTGCATCGACAATCTTCTCAGAACCGGTGAAGAAGGGGTGACACTCATTACAGATATCGATAGACATCTTCTCTTTGTCGGACTTGACCGTAAACTCGTTTCCGCATGCACATGTCACTTTGCAGTCCATGTAGTTGGGGTGAATACCTTTTCTCATTTTGTAACCTTTTGGATTGAAATAGTTGTGATGGGCAACCAACCCATTCCGATACGGAGACTCCGCATCCTTCCGCCGCCATACAGACAGGGGGTCGCTGCAACGGTCTGCGCCGAGACAGCATTCTCAACTGCTTGAGAATTTTAGAGCGGTATTATAGCGAAATATCTTTAAGCATC